>NZ_JBFTRC010000002.1:0-165080 GCF_056399325.1 Allobosea sp. 01N443 | reverse complement strand
TCGCCACACGATACGACCGCTGCGCCCACACTTTCTTCTCGGCAATCTGTATCGCCGCGGCCGTCATCTTCTGGCTCTGATCAACGAGTCCTGAGCCTAGCTCTTGCCGCTGCCCTGCGTCGGCAATGCTCTCTTAGGCGCCGCTGGAATGATTCCGTCATCCGGCGCATCGAGCAGGGCGCCAGCCCAGCGGCCGTGATGCCGCGAGCGCTTAGGACTTGCTTCCCCGGATTGTCGAAAAGACGTGAGTGCCAGTCACTCTCCAAATCAGCCCTTTTCATCCGCGCCAACGAAATGCGCTTCATCGGCCGGAGTGCCCAGGCGCGAAGCGTATGGACGATACGCTCGGCCGCTCACTAAACGAGAGGGCACGCTCCCTGGCCAAGTTTCATGTCGCAGGCGACGATCTTGTCGGCCACTCCATCTTGACGGCGCGCCAAAAAAAATAAATTATAATTTATAATATCGGAGGCGCGACGTTGAAGATTTCTCGACTCAAGGCGATCCAGCTCGAAGCACGGTTCGCGGATGTGTTCGGCGGCATCGAGAAGGTGCCCGCAGAACTGCTCGCTCCGGCCGCTCACTTTCGGCGGATTCCCCGCACCGGCCAGGTTTCGACGCTGGTCATCGTCGAGAGCAATGACGGCGCCATCGGCTATGGCGAGGCTTTYGGCCTGCCCCATGCCGGCGCGGCGACTGCGATCATCAACGGTGTCATCGCGCCGGTGCTGATCGGCGCCGAGATCGGCGATCCCAACGAGATGCTCGGGGACCTCGAGCGCTATTTCACGGCGATGGGCAGCACGCGCGGACCCGCCATCGAAGCTCTGAGCGGCGTCGACATCGCCTTGTGGGATCTCAAGGCGCGGGCCGCCGGCCTGCCGCTCGCGACGCTGCTGGGCGGCTCGCCGGGCCCGGTCGCGACCTATGTCAGCCCCGTCGGCTTCCAGGATCATCCCGACAAGTCGGCGCGCGCCGCGCGGGCCTATCTCGATCAGGGCTACACCGCCATCAAGCTCAAGGTCGGCCGCGGCCTCGCGATCGATATCGATCATATCGCTGCCGTGCGCGGCGAAATGGGGTCTGATAAGGCGCTCTATCTCGATGCGAATTGCGCCTATGACGTGCCTACGGCGATCGCGGTCGCCAAGGCGCTCGCTCCCTACAATATCGGCTGGTTCGAGGAGCCGGTGCCGCCTGATGATCCCCAGGCCCTCGCCGAGGTGCGCAGGGCTTCGCCCGTGCCGGTAGCAGCGGGCGAGAACGATTTTACGCTCGCCGCTCACGCCAAACTGGTCGCTGCCGATGCGGTCGATTTCCTGCAGCCAAATATTTCACGCGCGGGTGGCGTGTCGGGTCTGATGGCGATCGGCGCGCTCTGTGCGCGCTCCGGCATCCTGATGGCACCGCATGGCGTCGGCAGCTGCGTCGCCGTCTCGGCGGCAGTGCATACCTGCCGGGCGGCGCCAGCCGTCCATGGCTATGAGGCAAACCGGCTGCTGAACCCGCTGCGCGACAACATGGCGGTGCGCCCACTCGTCACGGAAGCCGGGCAACTCGTCGCTCAGGATTTCCCGGGTCACGGGGGCGAGCCGGATCTAGCACGCCTTGCCCGTTACGTCGTGAACGGCCTCGAGACCAACGCGGAGCGGGGCGATGTCATCCATATCAGTGCGTAGCCCCGGAGACATGGGCGAACTCGTCGGCAAGCCCGGCGAGACGCTCGCCGAGACCTTGCGGCGCACGCTGCTCGACATGATCGTCTTCGGCTACTTCGAGCGGGGCACGCGGCTCTATCCGGAAAAGCTCGCCGAGCATTTCAATGTCAGCCTGACTCCGGTGCGCGAGGCCCTGATGCGACTGGCGGCGGAGGGCTTCATCGAGGTCATCCAGCGGCGCGGCTATCACATCCGCGACCCCGACGCGAAGCAGGTTCTCGACCTCTGGCAGGTGCGGCTCGCAATCGAGCTGATGGCCGGCGAACTGATGATCGGACGCCTGAACGAAGGCAGCCTCGACATCACGGCTGTCGACGCGATCGAGGAGGTCCAGCGCCGCCTCGAAGTCGATCCGCAGGAGATCTCGCACAAGAATCGACATGAGCAGAACGCGAGCTTCCATCACAAGATCGTCGAGTTCAGCGGCAACGACCTGCTGCTCTCGACCTATCGCGGAATCCAGATGCAGGTGCTGAACGCCTGGATCCAGCGCGGCATCGAATCCTGGCGCACGCGCCATGCCTCGGAAGCCGTCGAGCACCGCGCCATCATCAAAGCGCTGCGCGACCGCAATCCCAACGACTACGCGAAGGCGGTGCGCGCCCATCTGGGCCGCTCGCTCAAGGACGCGCTGGCTGATCTCAAGGCCCGCAATCTGATCGAAGAACTCGCACAGAGCCGAACCTAATCGGCCGCTTTTTCATGGGGAGGAAATGAACATGAAGAGACGTCACGTTCTAAATGGCCTGGCGGCGCTCGGTTTCGTGGCTGCAGGCGCGCTTGTTCCACAGGCTCCGGTCTTGGCGCAGACCAAGACGATCCGAATGTGGACGTTCCTGAGCGCCACAGGGACGACGCCGCGCGAGGTGGCCCTGGCGCAGATCATCAAGAATTACGAGGCCGCCAATCCCGGCACGAAGATCGTCGTGGAGACGCAGGTCTGGGATCAGATGACACCGAAGTTCCTGGCGGCCCATCGCGCCGGCAACGCGCCCGACATCAGTTGGGTGGTGACCGATTTCCTTGGCGACGCGATCGGCTCCGGATCGCTGGCCGACCTCAACGAGCTGTTCATCAAAAAATGGCCGGCAGACCAGGTCAAGGACCATGCCAGCGCCTATTGGGACCTGACCAAGAAGGGCGACAAACAATATGCCTTGTTCGCCTCGCCGAACTACATCTCGATCGTCTACCGCGCGGATCTGATGAAGGCTGCCGGCATTGACCCGGCTTCGATCAAGACCTGGGATGACTTCCGCGCCGCCGCCGAGAAGCTGACGGTGAAGAACGCCGGAGGCCAGGTGACGCGCTATGGCTATGCCCAGGGCTTCAGCGAGCAGCAGGCCGACCCGCACATGATGATCCCCTATCTTCTCGGAGAGGGCGAGACGCTGTTCAAGCCGGACGGAAAAGCCAATTTCGCCAGCCCCGCGGGCGTCGCCGCCATGACCTTCGCGACCGACCTGGTCAAGAAATACAATGTCTCGCCGCCCCAATCGGCGACCTGGACGGTCGACGACCTCTTCGAACAGTTCTCCTCCGACCGCGTCGCCATGATCCAGGGCCCGAGCGTGCGCGTCTCGACGTTGCAGGCCAAGCTCGGCAAGGAGAATGTCGGCCTGATGCTTTGGCCGGGCAACGGCAAGTCCGCCCATTCGCCGGCTGTCATGGCCGGTTGGGCCGTCGGCGTCTGGTCAAAGGGCACGCAGAAGGAGGAGGCCGGCAAGTTCGTAGACTACCTGTTGGGCGCGGAAGCCGAGAAGATCTGGGTCACCGTCGGCGGGCAGTCGCCCCTGATRGCATCAACGGCGAAGGCGGTCGCCCCCTTCGTCGACCAGCCGGGCAACGGCTATATCCGCGTCGCCGCCGAGGGGGCGAGCAAATATGGCTGGCTCACTCCGATTGAGTTCAATGTCGGCGGCTACCGGCAGGCGCTGAACAAGGCGACGCAACGCATCATCGTCGAAGGCGTCGCCGTCAAGGCGGCCCTCGAAGAGGCAGAAACCCGCTTCAACCGTCAGAACAATCGCTGACGTGAGCCAGGCGGAGTCGAATCCGGCTCCGCCTTCGATCCAACCGACTCGGCCAGCGGCTCGGCTTCGTCGTCCAGATGATCGTCATCCTCCCCTGGATCATCTCGACGGTGGTGGCGACGCTGCTGTTCCGCTGGGTCTTCGTCAGCGATATCGGGCTGGTGGGATCGCTGATCCGGATGGCGGGCATCCCCGACGTGCAGCTCCTCAACAGCCCCGGCAGCGCCATGGCCTTGCTGATTGGCGTCTCGGTGTGGAAGCGGGTTGGCTATGCCGTGATCATCCTGCWCGCGGGGCTCAAGGGCATTCCCGACGATTACGAGGAAGCCGCCAAGATCGATGGCGCCAATCCTTGGCAGATCTTCTGGCTGATCGTGCTGCCGCTCTTGAAGACTCCGCTGTTGCTGGTCACGATCGTGCTGACCCTGTCCAACCTCAATACCGTCGAGACACCGCTCGTCCTGACCGGCGGCGGACCGGGCGATGCGACACGAATCCTGCCGATCGAGGTGTTCGACCGCGCCTTCGTGAGTTTTGACCTCGGCTCGGCCACGGCGCTCGCCCTGGTGATGTTTGCCGGCAATATCCTGCTCGTCCTGGCCTATGTCAGGCTCGCGAAGTGGAAGACGTGATGAGCGCTGCCTCTTCCGCCGCTCATCCCAGGCCCGTCCCAGCGCAGAATGCCCAGCCGGTCGGAGCCCGCGCGATCCTGCCCGGCCCGCTCGGCTTCGTCATCGCCGCCCTCTTCCTGGTGCTGGCCGGCCTCAATTTGCTGCCCCTGTTCTGGGGCGTGCTCACCTCGCTCAAGTCGCAACCGGACCTGTTCAGGACGCCTCCGGTGCTGTTTGATTTCATACCGACGGCCGAGAACTACCAGCGCGTCGTCGACAGCGGCTTTCTCGGCAATATGCGTATGAGCGTGTTCTATTGCGTGGTCACGGTGGCGAGCGTGCTGCTGCTCGCGCTGCCTGCCGCCTATGCCTTCGACCGCTTCGATTTCCCACTGCGCCGGGCGCTGTTCATGCTCGTCGTCGCCAGCATTCCGCTGTCGCTCGGCGCGGCCGCCCTGCTGATCCCGAACTATCTGTATTTCACCCGGCTGGGCCTGACCAATTCCTGGTTCACGCTGCCGGTGATCTACACCGCCTACCAGCTGCCGATGGCGATTTGGATCATCAAGGGCTCGCTGGAAGCCATCCCGCGCGAACTCGATGAGGCCGCGATCATAGACGGCGCCACGCATTTCCAGATCCTGACGCGCGTGATGCTGCCCCTGACGCGGCCCGCACTGGGCGCGGCCGGGGTGCTGACCTTCGTCGCCTGCTGGAACGAATTCGTGGCCGGCTCGGTGATGATCGACACGCCGGACCTGCGGCCGATCCAGCCGGCGATCTACAATTTCATCGGCTATTTCGGGCGCGAATGGGGTCCTCTGACAGCCTCCGCGACGCTCGCCATTCTCCCCATCCTCATCGCATTCGCCCTGCTCAGCCGCCTCATCGTGTCCGGCCTGACCAAGGGTTCGGTCAAGGGCTGAGACATGCATACCATCTCCAATATCGGCTGYGACGAGGCTGAGGCCGTCATCACTGCCGCAGCCAGGGAAGCGGCGCAGATCGGCGTGCCGCAGAACATCGCGATCGTCGATGCCGCTGGCCACCTGGTGGCCTTCCGCCGAATGGACGGGGCGAAATTCACCTCGATCGAGATCGCGCTGGCAAAGGCCTTCACTGCGGCCGGCACCCTGGTCGAGACCCGGGCGATCGGGCCCAAGACCCTACCGGGTGAACCCGGCTTCGGCATCCAGAACATGCATGGCGGCCGCTTTACCACGCTCGCCGGCGGCATGCCGCTGCGAGCCGGGACACAGGTGGTCGGCGCGATCGGCGTCAGCTCTGGCTCGACCGCTCAGGACCAGCAGGTGGCCGAGGCCGGGGCGGCTGCCTTCGCTGCCCTCGGCCTCTCCGCCTGATCCGCCTTTCCCTGCCTCTGCAAGCATCGTGAGCCTCACCATGTGGGATATCATCATCGTGGGCGGCGGTTCGGCCGGCTGCGTCCTGGCCAATCGCCTCTCCGCCGACCTATCGAGAAAGGTCCTGCTGATCGAGGCCGGGCGCGACCTCAAGCCCGGGGAGGAAGGTGCGGCGATCCTCGACACTTATCCCGGCAAGGCCGCGTTCGACCCGCAGAACCACTGGCCGGACCTGCTGGTGCAGACTCAGCCGCATCTTCACAATGTGGCCAACCGTCCGCCCGCAAAGCGCTACGAGCAACCGATGCTGATCGGCGGTGGCTCCAGCATCAACGGCCAGATCGCCAATCGCGGCACGCCCGACGACTACAACGAATGGGGTCAGGCCGGCGCCGAGGGCTGGGACTGGGACGCCGTGCTACCCTATTTCATCAAGGCTGAGACGGATCTGGACTATTCGGGACCGCTGCACGGCAAGAGCGGGCCGATCCCGATCCACCGCATCCCGCATGAGCGCTGGCCGGCCTTCTCCATTGCCGCCGAGGCCGCCATGGAAGCGCAGGGTTTACCAGACATCAAGGACCAGAACGGTGCCTTCGGCGACGGGCATTTTGCTATAACGCTGTCAAACAACGGGCAGCATCGCGTGTCGACCGCCATGGCCTATCTCGACGCCGCGACCCGGCGACGGCCCAATCTCACGATCATGACCAACACTCAGGTGCTCACTCTGGCGATGGAGGGCAATCAGGTCGTCGGCGTCGACATCGCAAGGGGCAAGGGCCAGGAAAGGCTGGCGGCCCGCGAGGTCGTGGTGTCCTCCGGCAGCATGCACTCGCCGGCCCTGCTGATGCGCTCCGGCATCGGCCCAGGCGGGCATCTGCGCTCGCTCGGCATCGAGGTCCGGGCCAATCTGCAGGGCGTGGGCGCCAATCTGCAGGAGCACCCCGGCATCTCGCTCTCGGGCTACATCAAGCCAGCGGCGCGGCTCGGCAACTCGACGCGCCGCCATATCCATGTCGGCATGCGCTACAGTTCCGGCGTCGAGGAGTGCGGGCCGTCCGACATGTTCCTGATGGTCGCCGCCAAATCCGCCTGGCATCCGCTGGGACCGCGGATCGGCACAATCATCTCCTGGATCAATAAGGCTCATTCGCGCGGCGAGGTGCGGCTGGCATCGTCGGATCCGCGCAAGGAGCCGACAGCGGACTTCAATTATCTCTCCGACCATCGCGATCTCCAGCGCATGGGCGCGGCTGTCCACCTTATTGCAAGGCTCTTTGCCACGCGGCCCCTTGCCGATCTCGTCGAGATGCCGGGCGCCTCGAGCTATAGCGGCTTTGCCAAGTCGCTGGGCCGCCAGACCGTGCGCAACTACCTGATCACCGCGCCGATTGCGCTCGCCATCGATGCTCTGCCGCCGCTGCGAAAGCTGTTCTTCCAGCGCGCCGTCTCAAGCGGCATCAGCTTGCAATCGCTGCTGAACGAGCCCGACATCCTCGAGGCCTACGTCAAGGCACATGCCTTCGGCCAATGGCACTGCTGCGGAACCTGCCGCATGGGCGCTGCGGTCGACCCCGACGCGGTCGTGGACGGCGCCACGGGGCGGGTGCATGGCGTGGGCGGCCTCAGCGTCGTCGATGCCTCGATCATGCCCACCGCGCCACGCGCGAACCTGAACCTGCCGGTGATCATGATGGCCGAGCGCATGGCAGACCTGATCGCGGCCCGACCAACCTAGGCTATACCTGCCAGTGCGGACGGACGTGGCAGCATCGTCGAACATGCCGATCTTCGAGCGAGCGGCACGCTGAACGCCACCGCCCAGCCGGAGATCAACGACGAGGCGCCTCGATCTACGGCCGAATACTGGTCAGGTTGGGCACGATCGTGGGCTGGTCGAGCGCGGCGAAGCAGATTTCGCAGCACGCCCTCTAAGCGGCAATGAACCCCGGCGCCTGGTCAAAACTCGCCAACTGTGGATCGGACGAGGAGTGCCGGCCCCTGCGTCGGATTGAATGGCCCAGACAGTACCAGGGGATGTCGTCCTTTCTGTCCATGCGGAATCGAAGCCGACGATGGTTCAGAAGCAACAACTCATTTTGGGTTAGTTCACCGAGCTGATGTTCTGCGCGACAGCACCGGCTAATCCAAATTTGCGGTGCGATTTTGCGTCAGGGCTACCTAACGCCGCCAGCCAGTCACGCGCTCGCGCAGCCGGGACACGCTGCAGCCGGTGCAGCACGTCGTCATCGAAATGCTCGGCGCGACAAAGAGAGCGTGCGTCTGCGCAGATGCGATCGAATAGGTGCGCGGTCACGAACGTATCTGCACTCGCTCGATGGAGCCGTCCAGGGAACGAAATGCCCATCTCTTCGATGAGGCCGCCCAATCGATAACTCTTCCGGCCCGGAAACATGCGCCGAGCCAACAGCAGAGTGCAAAGAGTGCGAACGGGCCGCCCCTCAAGGAATTCGCTCGCCTCATGCTCGTAGAATTTTCGATCGAAGCCCGCGTTGTGGCAAACGACGGGCGACGATCCAATGAAGGACGCCAGCTGACGCATGGCTATGGCCGAGGTCGGTGCTCCGATCAGCATCGCAGTGGTTATTCCGGTGATCTGAGTGATCTCCTGGGGCACGCGAACGCCTGGGTCGACAAAGGTGAGTAACTCGTGGCCCGCTCGACCATCCAGCACTTCGCGGGCTGATACTTCAATCACACGAGCCCCCAAGGCTGGGCTGAGGCCGGTCGTCTCGAAGTCGAGCACGACAAAGCGTCCGCCGGGAATGCTGTTCAAGGTAGAGACTCCTCGCGCCTGCTTCGTTGATTCGAGGACAGGATATCATTCAAGGACGGTCGGCCGCGCCTGAAGTCCTCGGGCATTCGGGCGGGGTGATATAAACGAACGGGGCGGCTCGTTGACCATTTATCGGCGGCAGGCGGACTAGAGAGATGACGCTGCACAGCGGGGGGCATCGGCAGCAATCGTCGCTTTAGAAGGGCTCCCGTCGATGACGAAGACAGTGTCTCTGGTGGCTCATTGGAAGCACGTCCTGCGCGCGGGAGAACAAAGCTGAGCAGCGGCCATAAGCCGAGCGTGCCGTGGTCGTGCCGACGGCGGTCATGATCACGACTCGCGTCGGATTTTTGAGGCGAAGCTTTTGGAAATTAAGGGATTTATCTAGCGCTCGGCAAACTCAAATCCAGCTTCGGAGGGCAACGCTCTTTCCAGCTGAGCTACGGGCGCAATCCGTGGATGGTGGATAGCTGATTGCCGGACGCTCGGTAACAGGCGTTTGATCGAAGGCCGAACTGGAGAGGGCGCAGGTTCAAATCCTGTTGGGCGGGCCGATTAAGTCGAAGTTGATATTCCGGGGCTGGTAGCCGTGGCGGACCGGCGGCTCGTTGCGATCATCAGGAAGCAGCTTGCCGGATGGGGCCACGCCCACTTCACGACGGATGCATCCGCCTATCGGCCGGCCGCGCCCCGAAGCGCCGCCGACCGCTTGGTCCGCTTCGATGATCCGTGGCCAATCGGTTGCGACCCCAGTGCGGGCAGCGGGCTCGCGTAGGGCGCGTGCCAAGCGGCGGTTTTCAGCCTTCGGTTCAGAGCGGCAAGAAACGCCATGCACATAGATTGGGACGCAGGGCGATGGCAGGTTCGGCTGCTTGGCCTAGATTGATGCGTTCGCATTCGCGCGCACTCTTGAACAAGGAGCCCCATAATGATCCGTTCGATCACGTTCGCCGGCTTTATCGGCCTCGGCCTCTTCCTCGCAGGGTGCAACCCTGAGTCTCAGTCGCAGCGCACGCTTGGCGGCGCGGCAATTGGCGCTGGCGGCGGTGCGCTCATTGGTGGGATCGCGGGCGGCGGACGGGGGGCCGCGATCGSTGCCCTCGCTGGTGGCGTGACCGGTGCGGTCGTCGGCCGGGCGACAACCCCGAACAACTGCATCTTCCAGGACAGGAGCGGTCGCCGTTTCACGGGGCCCTGCCCATAGGGCACGCCTGAGCGCAGCTGCGGGCCAAAGGGCGGGCCGCCTGGCAGTATCTGGTCTCGTACACGGCCGCTCCGCTGGGGTGGCTGCTGTGCGTGAGGGCCAAGACCGCAACCCCTATCGGGGCGGCCCGTCGCACCGGCGACGGTCCGGCCTTCATGAGTGAACGAAACTGCGTCGGATGCCGGCGCAGTCAATGGCGGGATTCCGAGCCAGGACCTGATTGCTGGTTGCAATTTGATCGAGCGGTTCGACCGAATCGGCTATGTGCCGGGATGTCAGTTACGTAACCAGTCATCGTGCGACGGTGCCGGAGAGCGAATGAGGCTGCTTGCTGAGAAGGGCGTGAAGGCCATCTGGCTGATGGCCACGCTCATCCTCTGCGGCTGCTCGGCTGCGGATGTCGGGCCCGTCAATAGTCACGCGGAGAAGACGCCGCCACCGTCGCCGGAATTCGTCCCCGATCGCGGGGATGACGGCTCGATGGTCGTTGGCCTCGCCTTCTCGGGAGGCGGCGTTCGCGCTTCGGCCTTTTCCTACGGCGTCCTGCGTGCGCTTGACGATATCGTCGTCGACGAGAAGCCTTATCGACGCACGATGGTCGATAATGTCCGGATGATTTCCGGGGTCTCCGGCGGCGCCATTACCGCGGCCTATTTCGGCTATCGTGGCCGCGACGATTACCGTGATTTCGATGATCGCTTCTTGTTCCAGCACGCAGAAGCGAGCATGGAAACATCGCTGGCGTCACCCTTCAGCCTGTCCCGGGCAGTGGCTGGCGGCGTCAATGACCGAAATACCTTTGCACGCTGGTTGAACGATAATCTGTTCGATGGGGCAGATTTTACCCGTTTCAAATGGGCGAACGCACCGTCCGTCTGGATCAGCGCTTCGGATATCTACAATCGGACGCCTTTTCTATTTAGCTACGATACCTTTGCGGCGCTCTGCAGTGATCTCGACAAGCTGAAGATTTCGGATGCGGTGGCAGCCTCCGCCGCCGTGCCTGTCGTCTTTGCGCCCGTCGTGCTGGCTGCCACCAAACAGGATTGCGGCTATAGCCGCCCCGCCTGGTTGAAGGAGGCGCTGAGCGGCTCCAACCCATCCACGCGACTGACGGCCTACGCCAACGCATTGCACTCCTATCATGCCGAAGACGGCATCAAGTTTGTGCGGCTGATGGATGGCGGGCTGACGGACAATCTGGGCATAACGGGTTTCGTCCTCGAAAGAAGCGCGTCAAAGACACCGCACGGACCATTATCGGCGGAGCAGGCCGTCAAGCTGCGCCATTTCCTGTTCATCGTTGCCGATGCTGGCCGCGGGCAGACGGATGATTGGGGGGCTTCGATGAATGGCCCCTGGCTGGCGCCACTGGTCGAAGCGGCAATCGATACCGGCATGACCTCATCGTCTCGCCATGGTCTCGACGCTTTGAACTTTGCCGTCGAAAGGTGGAAGGAGCGGGTGGTCCGCTATCGTTGCGGGTTGCCGTTGGAAACCGTGCGCCGGATCCGGGGCAGCGCTGACGGCTGGGACTGCCGTAAGGTGGATTTCAAGGTCGAACACCTTGAATTCGCTGATCTGGAACAGAACGTCGCGTCCCACCTGAACCGCGTCGAAACGCGGCTCTCGCTGCCGCGCGAGCAGGTCGAGCTGCTCATCGAGGCCGGAAGGACGGTTGTTCACCGGAGCGCGGCCGTGAAGCAGGCGGTCGACGATGTCCGCCGCGCTGCGGGCGTCAGCGGGGGAAATTGATCGCGAGGCCCCTGTCGTTCAGACAACGGCGCGTCTGCCAGAACCGGGCCTAACCAAATGGATTGAACGGCGTCGGGAAACGTCCGGTGGGAGCGATTTCCGCATAGGCCGATCGCGCAATCAGCTGTCCGGCTCCGGGCTGCGCAAGCACATTGGTGCCGTCGAAGATCAACTGGCCGCGCTGGTAGGTCGCAGTGGGGTAGCCGAGCACCTCGAGCCCCTCATAGGGCGTGTAGTCGCTGCCATGGTGCTGCAGCGCGTTGGTCAKGCGCATGCGCTTGGTCGGATCGAAGACGACGATATCGGCATCGGCGCCGATCGCGATGGAACCCTTGCGCGGGGCAAGCCCGAAACGGCGCGCCGGATTGGTCGCAACGAGCGAGACGAACGTGCGCAGATCGATGCGCCCCTTGGCGACCCCCTCGGAATAGAGAATCGGCAAGCGCGCTGCGAGGCCGGGAACGCCGTTCGGGATCTTGTTGAAGGGGGCCGTTTCGCCGTGCTGCTTCTTGCCGCGCGGATCGTCGAAACGCAGCGGCGAGTGATCGGACGAGACGATATCGATGACGCCGTCTCGGATGAGCTGCCAGAGCGCCTCGCGATCGGATGGTGGCCGCAGCGCCGGCGAGATCATGAACTTGGCGCCTTCGAAGCCCAGCCGGTCCATGTCGGATTCGCTGAGCACGAGATACTGCGTGCAGGTCTCCGCCCAGGCCTTCTGGCCGCGAGCCTGGGCGCGCGCCACCTCCTCCCCGGACTGTGCGCCCGAGACGTGGAAGACCTGGACCGGGGTGTCGAGCGCCTCCGCCAGCGCCAGAATGCGGTGGGTCGCTTCGCGTTCGACCACCATGGGTTTCGCCCAGGCAAGATGCTTTGGTGCGCTCAGCCCTGCCGCCAGCAGCGCCTGCGTCAGCCAGCCGATCAGTTCGTGATGTTCGGCATGCACGCAGACGAGTGCTCCGGCATGTCGCGCCGCCGCGAGCACCTGCAGGATCTGCGCATCGGCGAGGCGATTGCTCTCATAGGTCATGAAGACCTTCACGGAGCGATGCCCCGCTGCAACCAGCGCCGGCAGTTCCCGCTCGAGCACCTCGGGCGTCGGGTCGTTGATCAGCAGGTGAAAACCGTGATCGATGCGCGCCTGCTTCGCTTTCGCGCCATAGGCCGCAACCGCCTCGGCAAGCGACCCGCCGCGCGTCTGAGGCGCGTGGCAGACGATCGTCGTCGTGCCGCCCGCCGCAGCTGACGCTGTCCCGCTCGCAAAATCGTCGGCGATGTCGGCGCCGGACGAGAAGGGCTGGTCGAGATGCACATGCGTGTCGACCCCGCCCGGAAGGACCAGCAATCCCTTCGCATCGATATCGGTGTCGCCTCGAGGCAGACCGGCGCCGATCGCGGCAATCAACCCATCCTTGACGCCGACATCGCAAACAGAGATGTCGGACGCGGTCACCGTCGTTCCGCCACGAATGACGAGATCGAAATCGCTCATTGCAGTTCTCCGGTTCTGGCGGCTGGCTCGCCATTCACAAGCCGGCGCGGCTGCGCCGCAGTCTCGAGGGGATGATGAAGACGGAATTGCGCGTCCGGTTGGGCGAGCGGAGCTTTGGCGTCGAGCGGCCTTGGGGCGATCTGTCCCAAACGTCGGGAAAGATCACCGACGTCACGAACGATGCCGAAGGTCGCGCCTATGTGCTGCTGCGCTCCGACGTCGCGGTCGACGCTCCCGGCCCCTGCGTCGTGGTTCTCGACCGTGAGGGATGCCGGATCGCGAGCTGGGGCGAAGGTCTCTGCGTCGATGCGCACAAGATTGCGGCAGGCCCCGATGGCGTGATCGCCATTGTCGATCGTGATGCTCACCRCATCCTGTTCTGCGACCGGGATGGCGCCGTGCGGCGCCAGATCGGCGGGACGCATCAGCCGGGCGCGCCGTTCAATCATCCCAGCGATATCGCCTTTGCCCCGGACGGAGGATTCTATGTGGCGGATGGCTATGGCCACGCGCTCGTGCATCGTTTCGACCGCGCCGGGCGGCATCTGTCGAGCTGGGGCTCCGTCGGCAGGGCGCCCGGCGCGCTCCTGACGCCACATGGCATCTGCGTTCTCAGCGATGGCCGCGTGATCGTCGCCGATCGCGAGAACAGCCGCGTGCAGGCCTTCACCGCCACCGGCGATCTGCTCGCTGTCTGGGATGGGTTTCTGCGGCCGCAGGATGTCGTCGTCGATGCCGCCGATCGCATCCATGTCTGCGACTCGATTCCCACGCTCAGCCTGCTGGCCCCCGATGGGACCCTGCTCGGCCGCTGTCGTCCGGTGCTGAACGGTGCACATGGCATGTGGCTCGCGCCGAACGGCGATATCCTCCTTGCGGAGACCAGCCCCAACCGCCTGACGCGGCTGTTCCCGGTCTAATGCATCGGCCCGAACAATGGGTTGCGGTGTCCGGGAGGGCCGATGCAAACACGGATGACCTCGCCGCTGGTCCAGATGCGGGCCGGCGCTCATCCGGCCTGCGCGACGGCCCTGTGCTGCAGGCGCGACACCATCCGGACGAACGGCCAGAACATCAGGAAATAAACGATCGCGACCGCAACCAGCGGCGTCGGGTTGTACAGAAGGCCCTGGGCGAGCTGCGCGGAACGCAGCAGTTCCTGCAGGGCGACGGCTGAGGCGATCGAGGTCTGTTTGACCAGCTCGACCGTGTTGCTGATCAGGTCGGGCAGCACATTGCGGGCGCCTTGCGGCACCACGACATAGGTCATGCTCTGGCGCCAGGTCAGCCCGGTGGAGCGCGCCGCTTCGCGCTGACCCTTCGGCACGGACTCGATGCCGGCACGGAAGATCTCGGCAAAGTAGCTTGACCCGTTGAGGGTCAGTGCGAGCACGGCCGCGGTGAACTCGTTGAGCTTCAGCCCGAGGAAGGGCAGGCCGAAGAAAATGAAGATCAGCAGCACCAGCGGCGGGATTGCCCGCATGACGTCGACATAGGCGACCAGCAGCATCCGCAGCAGCCTGCTGGGCGAATCCTGCGCCATCGCGATGGCGACACCGCAGGCGACGGATAGCGGCACGGCGACCGCCGCGAGCGCCAGCGTCATCCAGAAGCCCTGCAGGAGCAGTGGCCAGACTTCCCGGAGGACGTCGATATTGAGAAATGTCGTGACGAGTTCGTCCATCACGACCTCGGATGAGCGTAAGCGCGTTCGAGCCAGCGCGTGAAGCGCACGAATGGCAGGAACAGGGCGAGGAACAGCAGCGCGCCAACGGTGAGGGCAGTCGGATTGGCGACGTTCGACTGAATGCTCGATGTCACATTGAGCAGTTCGGGGACCGCGACGACCGAGCCGAGCGTCGTGCCCTTGCTGATACCGATCGCGCGGTTGGTCAGGGGCGGGATCGAGATACGCACGACCTGCGGCAGGATGATATGGACCAGCGTCTGGTTGAAGCCGAGGCCCGTCGAGCGCCCGGCTTCCCATTGGCCCTTGGCGACCGCATTGATGCCGGCCCAGAAGATCTCTTCGGAGAAGGCCGAGAGCACGATCGCCAGCGCCAGGACGGTGGCGGTGAACGGCCCCAGCATCAACCCGAAGGAGGGCAGCGCGAAATAGGCCAGCATGATCAGCACGAGCTGCGGGATCGAGCGAAAGAAATCGATATAGAGGATGATCAGCGCGTTCAGCGGCCTGAAGCCGTAAAGCCGCAGGATCGCGATGGCGAGGCCGAGCGGCACGCCGATCAGCACCGTCAGGATCGACATTTCGATGGTGATGAGGAAGCCGCGCAGGATATCCGGCCAATAGGCGGACATCAGCGAGAAGTCGAAGAAATAGCGGACGATCTGGTCCATGACGTGCTGTCAGGCTCTGGAGCGCGTGACGAAGTCGCGGATGCGCTGGTGTTGCGGCGAGACCAGAATGTCTTCCGGGGTGCCTTCCGCCAGCACCGCACCATGATCCATGAACACGACGCGGTCGGCGACGTCGCGCGCGAAATGCATCTCATGCGTCACGACGATCATGGTCATGCCCATCTCCTTGGTGCGGACCATGACGTTCAGGACCTCGCCCACGAGCTCAGGGTCCAGCGCCGAGGTCGGCTCGTCGAAAAGCATCACCTGAGGCTCCAGCGCCATGGCGCGGGCAATGCCGACGCGCTGCTGCTGACCGCCCGATAGTTGCGCCGGATAGGAGTCGGCCTTGTGCGCGAGCCCGACCAGTTCGAGATGCTGGCGCGCCTTCTGCTCGGCCTCGGCCTTTCCGAGGCCTGCCACCTTGCGCAGCGCCAGGGTCACGTTTCCCAGAGCGGTCTTGTGCGGATAGAGGTTGATGCCCTGGAACACCATGCCGATGCGCCGGCGCAGCAGGTTGAGGTCGACCTTGGCGCCGGTCACTTCCTCGCCGCCGACGCGGATGGTCCCCGCCGTCGGCTCTTCCAGCCGTTTGATGCAGCGCAGGCAGGTGCTCTTGCCCGAGCCGGACGAGCCGACGATCACGACGGCCTCGCCCTTGGCGACCCTGAGATCGACGCCGCGCAGGACCTCGACATTGCCGAAGCTCTTCCGCAGACCGTCTATGGCGACGATCGGGTCTGCGGATGCAGGCGTGATTGCGGTCGCCGACCTCACTTACAGACGGCCTTGTGCTCGGTCGCGTCATAGCCCTCGAAGTCCGGGGCACCGATGCCCGGATAGATCTTCGCCGAGGAGGACGAGGCGTCCGGCTTCACGCCGAACCATTTCTCATGGATCTTGGCGAGCGTTCCGTCCGTCTTGATGCATTCGAGGGCTTCCTCGACCTTGGCGCGAAACGCTGCGTCCTCCTTGCGGAAGGCGATGCCGAAATTGCGACCGCTGTCGAGCACGAACGCAACCTCGGCAGCGGGCGTCTGCGTCGAAACATAGCGCGAGACCGGTGCATCGGCGACGTTGGCGAAGGCACGGCCGATCATCACGGCCTGCACCGCGTCGGCATTCTTGTTGTAGCGCTGGATCGTATAGCCGTACTTGGCTTCGTTGTCGGTCAGCCACTTGTCGGAAATGCTACCATTGTTCACGGTCAGCGCCTTGCCCTTCAGCTCCTCGAGATTGGCGATCTTGCCGCCTTTCTTGACGAGGAAGCCGAGGCCGGTCGGCATATAGGGCTCGCTGAACAGCATCTGCTGGGCGCGCTCCGGCGTGATGTTGGTCGGCGCCGGGATCATCTCATAGCGCTTGGAGAAGAGGCCGGCGAAGATCGCCGAGAAGTTCGAGTCGGTAACGTCGACGCCCGGGCGGCCCAGCTTCTGCGCCAGCGCCAGCGACATGTCATAGGTGAAGCCGGTGGTCTCGCCGGCCGCCGTCTTGAAGCAGAATGGAGCAAAGCCGAGGTCGCAAGCCACTTTCAGCTTCTCATTGGCTGGATGATCGGCGTCCTGGGCCAGCACAGGGGTGACAAGGAGCGCCGCCACGGCGAATCCCTGAACGGCCGTGCGCGCCGCTTTGACCGACAAAAACCTCATCATCCTGCTCCCGTTAGATGTTGTCTCCGGGAGCCGCGATCGCCGCGCCTGTCGCTTGCAACGATCCGGCCGCCCAGAGGCAAAACTCTAACAGTGCGAATTCATGCCTTACCAATCACTTGTTGTCGGGTTGCCATAACCTTGTGTTAAGTCCCCGACGTCGGCCTCCTGGCCATGTCCGCCAGGCGGAGGCGGGACAAGATCGCGCAGGATGTCGACGAAGGCGCGTGCCGTGCGTGACAGGGGTTCGTAGCGAAGTGTCAGCAGATGCGCGCGCACACGCGTCTTGGGGGCGAGCGGACGTGAGACCAGTTCGGGCCATGTCCGGCCGCGCAGGACGAATTCGTCGACAACGGCAACCCCCGCTCCGGCTCTGACCATCGCGCAGGCGACGGGGGTGAAGCGAACGACGGTGCTGATGCGAAGGGGCTCGGGGCCGAAAGCCAGTGCCCTTTGGACAATGTCTCCATAGGGCGTCTGCGGCCCGAAACCGATCAACGGATAGGGGGCGATATCGGCTGGCCGGACGACGCGCAATCGGGTCAGCGGGTGGTCGCGCGGCATGATCGCCATCAGGCGCCCCTCCGTGACCACCTCCGATTGAATGGTCGGCTCGTCCACCGGCAGCACTGAAACGCCGAGATCGGCCCGCGCACTGGTGATCTTGGCTATCACTTCGAGCAGCGTCAGGATCTCGAACTCGACGCGCAGATCGGAAAAGCGCTCGCGCAGCCGCGCGATCGCGCCGGGAACCATGGTCTGGCCGACGCTCGGGCTGGCGACGATGCGGACCGTGCCGGTCCCGCGCTCGCGCAGTTCCTCGGCGAGTTCGTTGACGCGCAGCACGCCCTGGTGGACCTGGTCGACCTCGGTGAAGAGGCGCCGCGCCTCCGGCGTCGGCTGGATCCGACCGCGCACGCGTTCGAACAGGCGCAACTCCAGCCGGTCCTCCGTATAGGCCAGGAGCCGGCTGATGGCTGGCTGCGAGACCGAGAGCAGGCGCGCCGCGCCGCTGATCGATCCGGTGATCATGATTGCGCGGAAAACTTCCAGCTGCCGCAGGTTCAATCGCATGCGAATAACATTCAGTTATGACTTCCAGCCGAATTAGCATGCTTGCTTGGACGTGCCGCCATCTAAGTTCGTCCGGGCTCGGCGGGATGCCGGCATGCCAGGTCGATTCGAGGCTGACCGATGGGACGTTTTCTGACGATTGGGGATGTCGAGGCGGCTATTGCAGGCGGCTCGATCTTTGCTGCGGGTGGCGGTGGCTGGGCCGAGCACGGGCGCATGCTGGGGACTGCAGCGGTGATGGCCGGCCGGCCGGAGTTGGTCTCGATCGAAGAGGCGCCGGACGACGCGATCATCGCGACCGCGGCTGCAATCGGCGCTCCTGCCGGCACGACGGACTGGGAGATGCAGGGCGTCGACTACGTCCGGGCCGTCCAGCTGCTGCAGGATGCGCTGGGCAAGCCAGTCTATGGCCTGATCATCGGCCAGAACGGCATGTCGAGCACGCTCAATGCCTGGCTCCCGAGCGCCCTCCTCGGCGTGAAGGTGATCGATGCCGTTGGTGATATCCGCGCCCATCCCACCGGCGACATGGGGTCGATCGGCCTTGCCAACAGCCCCGAGGCGACGATCCAGACGGCTGTCGGCGGCAATCGCGCCAAGAATTCCTATATCGAGCTCGTGACGCGCGGCGCGACGGGGAAGGTCTCGCCGATCCTGCGCACGGCCTCGGACATGTCGGGCGGGTTCATCGCGTCCTGCCGGAACCCGGTTCCGGCGTCCTATGTGCGCAAGCACGCGGCGCTCGGCGGTATTTCCATGGCGCTGGCGCTCGGGGAGCGCATCCTGGCCGCCACGCCCAAGGGCGGGCCCGCGGTCATCGACGCAATCTGCGACCAGGCCGGTGGATCGATCATCGGGCGTGGGACTGTTGTCCGCAAGTCGGTGCAGTACACCAGCGAAGCCTTTGATATCGGAACCATCCAGGTCGGCTCCGGCGCCGCGGCACGGATTCTCCATGTCATGAATGAGTACATGGCGGTGACCGATCTCGATGGCGCGCGCCTGGCGAGCTATCCCGATGTCATCACCACGCTCGGTTCGGATGGCCGGCCCGTCAGCGTCGGCCATGTCACTGAGGGCATGGAGCTCTCGATCCTGCGCATTGCCAAGGATCGCATCCCGCTGAGCTCCAGCGTGACGGATCCGAGTGTCTACCCGATCGTAGAGAAGGCGCTCGGGATGGATTTCACGGGCTATGCGCTCGGGTGATCCGCCTGACGCGCACATGCACTGCTTCCGCTGTCGCGATAACGACCGATTATGGGCGACGGCGAAATTGGTATGTTTGGCTCTGAGGCCGAGCAGCTATCGTGACACGCATGGCCTGCGGGCCAGACAGCATCAACCGGGCATCTGACCATGAGTGATTTCGATCTCGTTCTTCGCGGCAATGTCGTTCTGTCCGACCAGATCATCGAGGATGGCTATGTCGCCGTCACTGGTGGCAAGGTCGGCGCTGTCGGTGCGGGTACACCGCCTTCGGCGCGCGAGACGCAGGATTTCCGCGGTCAGTGGATCATCCCGGGCGTGATCGACGGCCAGGTCCATTCCGGGAGCCAGGCCAACCACGAGGGCATCGGCATGTGCTCGCGCGCGGCCGCCGCCGGTGGCGTCACCGTCATGGTCGACATGCCCTATGACGAGCCCGAGCCGGTCACCAACGCCAGGCTTTTCAACGAGAAGGTCGCGATCGTCGAACGCGACGCACATGTCGATGTCGCGCTCTATGCCACGATCACCATCGAAAACGGCCTGCATGCCATTCCGGGCCTCGTCGATGCCGGCGCCTGCGCCTTCAAGTTCTCGACCTTCGAGGCGAACCCGACGCGCTTCCCGCGCATCGGCGACGACACGCTCTACGAGGCGTTCAAGCTGATCGAGCCGACGGGGCTCCTTTGCGGTGTCCATAACCAGGACCAGGAGATGACGCGCCGGAACATCGCGCGCCTGATCGAGGCCGGCGATACCGGCTCCGACGCCTTCCTGCGCGCCCATACCCCGCTGGTTGAGAACCTCGCCACGRCGCGGATCTACGAGATCGGCGCCGAGACCGGCGCCCGCGCCCATGCCGTCCATGTCTCGACCTCGCGCGGCTTCGAGATCTGCAACCTCTACAAGCGCGCCGGCTACAGGGCGACGGTCGAGAGCTGCGTGCAGTACTTCATGCTCAACGCCGAGGAGCACGCGCCTCGCTTCGGTGCCAAGATCAAGCACTACCCGCCGATCCGGCCGAAGGCGGAGAGCGAGCTGCTCTGGAGCCACCTCGCCGCCGGTCATTGCGACTTCATCTCCTCCGACCACGTCTCCTGGGGGCTGGAGAAGAAGGGCGACCCCAACATCTTCAAGAACACCTCCGGCGGTCCCGGCATCGAGACCCTGCTGCCGGCGCTGTGGACCGGCTGCGAGGAGCACGGCATCTCCCCGACCATGGCGGTGAAGCAGCTTTGCGAAGGCCCGGCGAAGGCCTTCCTGCTCGCCGACAAGGGCCGTCTCGCGCCAGGCTCGGATGCCGACATCGTCGTGCTCGAGCCCGGCCGCTTCATCCATGATCCGAGCAAGAGCCTTGCGGCGGTGAAGTGGAGCTCGTTCGAGGGCCGCGAATTCCGCGTGCGGGTGGCTGCGACCTATGTCCGTGGCGCTCTTGCCTGGGATGGCGCGAAGATCTGCAACGAAGCGGGCGACGGCCGCTTCCTGCGGCCTGCGGCGTAAAGCGGCGAACGATGTCGATCGACGCAGAGCGTTTGTGGCGGCGTATCGAGGCGCTGTCCAAGATCACCGATCCCGATCGTCCCTGGACGCGGCGCTCCTTTACGCCGCGCTTCCTCGAAGGACGCAAATGGCTGGCGGCCGAGTTCCGCGCTGCCGGTCTGGAGACGACGATCGACGCAGGCGGCAATCTCGTCGGCCGCCTTGCGGGCGCCGATCCCTCGTTGAAGCCGATCATCATCGGCTCGCATTCCGACACGGTGCCCTCGGGCGGACGCTATGACGGGATTCTCGGCGTGCTGGCGGGACTGGAAGTCGCGCAAAGCTTCATCGAGCGCGGCGACCGGCTGCGGCATTCGCTCGAGGTTTACGATTTCCTGGCCGAGGAGCCGAGCGAGTTCGGCCTCTCCTGCATCGGCAGCCGTGCGCTTGCCGGTGCGCTCTCCGACGAGATGCTGGCGATGACGCGCCCCGACCGCATGACGCTGCGCGAGGGTATCGGCTTCGTCGGCGGCCGGCCCGACGAGATCGCCTCGGTGCGGCGTACCGCCGAGAGCGTCGCGGCCTATGTCGAGGTGCATATCGAGCAGGGGCGCGTGCTGGAGAGCGAGGGCACGGCGATCGGTGTCGTTACAGACATCGTCGGCATTCGGCGCGAGCGCATCATCGTGTCCGGGCGGGCCGACCACGCGGGTGCGACGCCGATGCCCTTGCGCGCCGATGCGCTCGTCGGCGCGGCCAAGCTGATCGAGGCCGCTTACGAGCGTGCCGGCGCGCGATCGAACGATCCCCAACCCCTGGTCGCCACCTTTGGTCGCATCGAGATCAGCCCCAATGCCGCCAATGCCGTGCCTGGTGAGGCGGTTCTGACGCTCGAGGTGCGTTCGGGCGACGAGGCGGCGGTCAAGGCGTTCGGCGAGGAACTGGTCAGCGATCTGAAGCCGGCACTGGCGGCGCTGCGTCTCACTGTGCGGTCGGAACCGATCAGCCATGTGCCGCCGACGGCCTGCGCGCCGGCCGTGCGCTCGGCGATCGCCGCTGCCGCGGCCTCGCTCGGTCTGTCGACGCGGGACCTGCCGAGTGGTGCCGGGCATGATGGCGTGTTCGTCGCCCGCACCGGTCCGATCGGCATGATCTTCGTGCCCTGTCTCGATGGCCGCAGCCACGCCCCGGAAGAGTCGATCGAGCCACAACAGGCCGGGGATGGCGCACGCGTCCTCGGTGAAACGGTGCGCCTGCTCGACGCGACCCTGGGTTGACGCGATGGAGTGGTCCGTCACCGATCTGGCCGAGCGCGATCTCTACAAGCTGCTCGTCAACACCGTGTTGCCGCGGCCGATCGCGCTCGTCACCACCGTGAATGCGCAGGGGCACGCCAATGCTGCGCCCTTCAGCTTCTTCAACGTCTTCAGCCACGCACCGCCGCTCGTCGTGCTTGGCATCGAAGGCCGCGATCTGGGGGATGCCCCGCTGAAGGATACGATGCGCAACATCCGCGCGACGGGGAGTTTCGTCGTCAACCTCGTCGACCGGGCGCTCGTCGACGCGATGCAGGTCTGCGCGATCGATTTTCCCGGCGATGTCGACGAGATCGCAGCCGCCGGGCTTGAAACAGCGCCCGGCCGCAAGGTCGCCGCGCCACGCCTCGCAGCGTCACCGGTCCAGCTCGAATGCCGCGAGACGGTGTCGCTGTCGCTGGGCACACGCCATCGCAACCTCGTCGTCGGCGAAATCCAGCACATCCATATTCGGGATGGCGCGGTCGATGAGCGGCTGCATGTCGACATCGACAAGCTCGACCTGGTCGGCCGCCTGCATGGTTCCGACTGGTATGTCACGATGCGCGACCGCTTCCAGGCGCCGCGCCAGACGCTCGACACCTGGCGCGCGCAACAGAGCGCGCTGCGTGCGAAGCCCGAAGGAGAGGCCCCGTGAGCGGCACGATCTTTGTCATCAACCCCAATTCGAACGGGGCAGTGACCGCCGGCATCGATACCGCGGTGGCGCCGCTGCGCTCGGTCGATGGTCCGCCGATCGAGTGCCTGACCCTGGCCGAGGGGCCTGCTGGCATCCAGTCCCAGCGCGATATCGACGGCCTGATACAGCCCATGCTGAGGCGGGCCGCCGCGCTGGAGAACGAGGCTTCGGCCTTCGTGATCGCCTGCTTCTCCGACCCGGGCATGTACGCGCTGCGCGAGCAGAGCGAGAAGCCGGTGCTGGGCATTGCCGAGTGCGGGGTCCTGACCGCTTTGACGCTGGGCCAGCGCTTCGGCGTGATCGCCATTCTGCCGGCCTCGATCCCGCGTCACTTGCGCTATTTCGGCGCGATGGGTGTGACGGACCGCCTGGCCGGCGATCTTTCGATCGGCCTGACGGTCGCCGAGCTTGCCGATGACGCGCGGACCATGGGACGGATGACCGATGTCGGGCGCACCTTGCGCGATACCCATCACGCCGATGTGCTGGTGATGGGCTGCGCCGGCATGGCGCGTTTCCGGGACCCGCTCGAGCAGGCGCTCGGCGTACCCGTGGTCGAGCCGACGCAGGCTGCGGTGACCATGGCGATCGGCCGCGCCCGGCTCGGCTGGGGCGGCCGCCCGCTTCGGGGACATGCCGCGTGACGGATCTAGTTGCGCGCCTCGCCGACATCGTCGGTGAGAGGCATGTGCTTGTCGATGCCGAAGCGCAGGCGCCGTTCCTGACGGATTGGCTCGGAAAATACAGGGGGGCTGCTGCCGCCATCGTCCGGCCCGGCTCGACCGAGGAGGTCGCGGCCGTGATGGCGCTTTGCACGGCGCGGAGGATTCCGGTCGTGCCCCAGGGCGGCAACACCAGCATGTCGGGCGGCGCGACGCCGGATATGTCGGGGCGCGCCATCGTCGTGTCGCTGACGCGCATGAACCGCATCCGCGCGGTCGATCCGATCGGCAACACGATGACGGTCGATGCCGGCAGCGTGCTTGCCAAGGTCCAGGAGGCCGCGAAAGCGGCTGGACGCTTCTTCCCGCTCAGCCTTGGAGCCGAGGGGAGCTGCACGATCGGCGGGAATCTTGCGGCCAATGCCGGCGGCGTCGCCGTGCTGCGCTACGGCACCATGCGTGAACTGACGCTCGGGCTCGAGGTCGTTCTGCCGGACGGAAGGATCTGGGATGGCCTCACCGCGCTGCGCAAGGATAATACCGGTTACGCCTTGCGGAATCTGTTCATCGGATCGGAAGGGACGCTGGGCGTCATCACCGGCGCGGTCCTGAAACTGTTTCCTCAACCCTTGGCGCGCGCGACCGCTTTCGTCGCCTTGCGCGACGCGAACGCTGCCCTGTCCTTGCTGTCTTCGGTGCGTGCGCGCTGTGGCGATCGCCTGACCGCCTTCGAATTCATGACCGGCGATTGCCTCTCGCTCATCCTGAAGCACAGCGCCGAGGCGCGGTTGCCGCTTGGCGCCGTTCCGCCTGCGGCGGTGCTGATCGAATTGTCCGATGCGGATGACGAGTTGGCGCTGACCGAGCGGCTCGAAGGCGCGCTGGCAGAAGCCGTCGAGACGGAGATCGTTCTCGACGCCGCCATCGCCCAGGATGGTGTGCAGGCCAAGGCGTTCTGGCGCATCCGCGAAGGCGTCTCGGAAGCGCTGGTGCGCGAAGGCAAGGCTGCCAAGCACGATGTCTCGGTGCCGGTCGCGGCCATGGCCGATTTCGTCGCAGCCACCGATGCGGCTGTCATCGCTGCTGCTCCCGGTGTGCGCCCCATCGTGTTCGGCCATCTCGGCGACGGCAACCTGCACTACAATCTGCTGCCGCGTATGGGACAGAGCGATGCGGACTTCGCCGCCCTCGCACCGGAACTCACCCGCATCGTTCATGACGAGACGTGCAAGCGCCGCGGATCGATCAGCGCCGAGCATGGCATCGGTCAGCTTCGGGTCGCGGAGATGCCGCGCTGCAAGGCGCCGATCGAGCTGGACCTGATGCGCTCGCTCAAGACCCTGTTCGACCCCCACAATCTGCTCAATCCGGGCAAGTTGCTGCCCGACCCCGTCGAGAACTGAGGATCATCATGGCGTTGTTGGATGAAGGCGCGAAGGGCGTCTATGTAATCGCGGTCACTCCGTTCACGGAGGACGGCGCGCTCGACCTGCCGAGCACCGACCGCATGGTCGATTTCTACCTCGAGAAGGGCGCCAACGGCCTGACCGTGCTCGGCATGATGGGCGAGGCGCCGAAACTGACGGCAGAGGAATCGCGGATATTCGTGCGGCGGGTCCTGGCGCGGGTGCAGGGGCGTGTTCCGGTCGTGGTCGGCGTCTCCGCCCCGGGCTTTGCCGCGATGCGGGAGCTGAGCGACAGCGTCATGGCTGACGGAGCCGCGGGCGTGATGGTGGCGCCGCCCGCAAGTTTGCGGACGGACGACCAGATCGTCTCCTATTACGACATGGTCGCAAAGACGCTCGGACCGAAGACCCCCTTCGTGCTGCAGGATTTCCCACTGGTCACCAATGTCCAGATCGCCTCCTCGGTGATCCTGCGCATCGTCGCGGCGCAGCCGAGCTGCGTGATGCTGAAGCACGAGGACTGGCCGGGGCTTGCCAAGATCTCGGCCCTGCGTGCGGCCAGCGACAAGAACGGCGGGCGGCGCATATCGATCCTGGTCGGGAACGGCGCGATGTTCCTGCCCGAGGAACTGTCGCGCGGGGCCGATGGCGCCATGACCGGATTTGCCTATCCCGAGATGATGGTCGATGTCTGGAAGGCCCATGCCGCCGGGGACGTCGAACGCGCCCATGACCTGTTCGACGCCTATCTGCCGCTGGCGCGCTATGAGCAGCAGCCTGGTCACGGGCTCGCCATTCGCAAATATCTGCTCGCCAAGCGCGGCGCGATCGCGTCGGGCATGGTACGCAGCCCCGGGTCAGCCCTTTCGGCGGCCGACATCGCCGACATCGAACGTCTCGTCGCCCGTCAGGCGCGGCGCCTCAAGGAGATCAACTGATGGATCTGGGCCTCAACGGAAAGCGCGCATTGGTGCTCGGCGCCAGCCGCGGCCTCGGCGCGACGATCGCACGCACGCTCGCCGCCGAAGGTGCGACGGTGATCGCGGCGGCGCGCAATCAAGACGCGCTCGCCGCCTGGATCGGCGAGCTGCCGGCTGAGCAGCGCGGCCGCGTGGTCGCCGCCACGCTCGACCTTGCGGATATCGCCTCGATCGATGCGCTGGCCGACAAGCTGATTGCCGAGGGCGGCGTCGACATCCTGATCGGCAATTCCGGCGGGCCTCCGCCGGGCGAGGCCCGCGACGCGAAGCGCCTGGACTGGCTGATGCATTTCGAGGCCATGGCGGCCAACCTGTTTCATGTCGCGCAGCGTCTGCTGCCTGGCATGACCGAGCGGGGTTGGGGCCGGATCGTCACCATCGTCTCCTCCGGCGTCGAGCAGCCGATTCCGCGTCTCGCGCTCTCCAATGGCGTGCGTGCCGCAGTCGTCGGCTGGTCGAAGACGCTGGCCTCCGAGGTTGCGGGGCAGGGGGTGACGGTGAATGTCGTGCTGCCCGGTCGCATCCACACCGAGCGCGTCGATCAACTCGACGACGCAGCTGCGACGCGGGCCGGCGCGACGAAAGACGCGATCACGAAGGCCTCGATCGCGACGATTCCGGCCGGCCGCTACGGCAAGCCACAGGAATTCGCCGATGTCGTTGCGTTCCTTGCCAGCGAGCGGGCGTCCTATGTCACGGGCGCCAAGATTCGGGTTGATGGCGGCCTGATCCGAGGGATCTGACGGCTGCGTCCCCCGGTGGATGGGGCCTGGGCGCGTTGGTATGATCTGCGTGAGCCGATCAACCGCGCGCCAATTGGTTCGCGGCAGAATGGCACGCCGGCCGGCCCGGTAGCGAGTGCCTCGGCGGAGCAATCAGAGCCTGCCCGCCTGGTGGGATCCTCGTCCTGCCCGCGATCGCAGCGGGCCCGTAGCATTGCCGGCGCTCAGATCGCGATATTCCGGGCTCATCGCCCGGCATTATGCCGCCGGCGATGAGCCATTGGGGGGCTAGCTGCCGGAGCGACCCGTCAACTGCGGGACGAACATGTCGCTCCACTTGGCCGGCTTGATCTTGATCGTACCTGCACGGTGCATGAATTCGGCGAACTGCATCACGCCGCTCGGAGTCGTCGAGAAACGGGCGTCGGGATCTTCGATCATCGCCTGGATCTCGGCGGCGTCGACCTTCACCTTGGAACTCTTGGCGTAGATCTCGGCCGCGAGCTTCTGGTCTTTGGCGATCAGCGCGTTGGCGTCATCCATCGCTTCGATGAAGGCCTGCGTCATCTTTGGGTTGGCATCCACGAATTTCTTCGGCGCAAAGGTGACGTCGAGCGTGATGTTGCCGAGATAATCGACCGAGTTCAGGACGCGGTGCACGCCCGGTGCCTTGGCTTCGATGTACTGGAAGGGCGGCGAGGTGAAATGTGCCTTGATCTCGGTCTTGCCGCCGATGAGCGCGGCCAGCGCCTCGGGATGCGGCAAGCTCACCGTCATCGGGTCCATCTTGGCGTAGTTCTCGGGGCCGAACTCCTTGGCCGCGATCATCTGCAGAACGACGGCCGCAAGTGAAGTCTTGATGCCGGGCAGCGCGATCTTGTCGCTGCCCGTGAAATCCTTGAGCGACTTCAGCTCGGGCTTGTTGGCGTTCAACCAGAGCGAGGTCGAGCTCATGCCGGAGACGCCGACGACCTCGACATTGGGAATCCCCTTGGCCTTTGCCCAGAGCGTGACGAAGCCGGGTGCGCCGGTTCCCGCAAAGTCGAGCGTGCCGGCCATCATCGCGTCGTTGATGACATTGCCGCCATCAAGCATCAGCCACGTCACCTTGACGTCGCCAAGTCCGGCCGCCTTCGCGCGCTTCTCGAGGAACTGCTGGTCCTGCATCACGATCAKCGGCAGGTAGAGGATGCCGAAGCCCTTGGAGACGCGGACCTCGCTGACCTCGGCCCGCGCCGCACTGGCGCAGAAGGCAGTCCCGATCACGGCTGCGGCAAGCGCCCCCTTGAACCAGTTTGTGTGTTTCATCTGTCGTCCTCCCTTTGATGCGGCCATTCGGCCTTGGTGACTGGATGTTTCAGTGCTGCATGCCCCAGCGGCGGATCGTCCTGCGCTCGATCGTGGCGAAGATGACGTTCTCGACGAAGAGGCCGATCAGGATCACGGTGAAGAGGCCGGCGAAGACATTGGCCGTCTCGAGTTGATTGCGGTTCTCATAGATGAACCAGCCGAGGCCACCCGAGCCGGACGATACGCCGAAGACGAGTTCCGCAGCGATCAGCGTCCGCCAGGCAAAGGCCCACCCGACCTTGAGGCCGGTGAGGATGGCCGGGAAGGCGGCGGGGATCAGGATGAGGCGAACGAGCTTCAACCCACGCAAGCCGTAGTTCTGACCGACCATGCGCAACGTATTCGAGACCGACCGAAAGCCGGCATGGGTGTTCAGAGCGATTGCCCAGAGCACTGAATGCACGAGCACGAAGATCACGCTGCCCGAGCCGAGGCCGAACCAGATCAATGCCAGCGGCAAGAGTGCGATCGCCGGCAACGGATTGAACATCGAGGTCAATGTCTCGAGCAGGTCCGCCCCGATGCGCGAGCCGATGGCCAAGGTCGTCAGGAGCGCGGCGAGCGCGATGCCGATGCCGTAGCCGATGATCAGGGTCTGCAGCGAGACCAGCATGCGCTGCGGAATGACGCCGCTCGCGATATTGCTGACGAAGGCATCGACCGTCTCGCCGAAGGTCGGGAACAGCAGCGGGTTACCAAGCCAGCGGCCATAGGCCTCCCAGGCAATGGCGAGCACCGCGAGGATCAGCCCCTTGCGCACGAAGCCGAGGCGGTAGGTCCGTTCGATGAGGCTCAGCGACTTGGCCACGACCGGCGCATCGCTCGAATTGACGTCGCGGATGATTTCCGGGCGGAAGGTCAGGAGGTCGGTCATGTCTGTCGTCTCCGTCTCAATGCGCCGCGAAGAGCATGTCGTTGATGCGGGTTTCGAGCGCGGCCTGCGTGCCGGTGCCCATCTCCTCGGGGGGCACGCTGTTGAGCTCGGCCTTGACCTCGCCCGGATGGGGCGACAGCAGCAGGATGCGGGTGCCGATACGGATCGCCTCCTCGATCGAGTGCGTCACAAACAGCACGGTGAAATGGGTGTCGTCCCAGAGCCGCAGCAACTCGTCCTGCATCTTGCGGCGCGTCAGCGCGTCCAGCGCGGCGAAGGGCTCATCCATCAGCAGGACGTCGGGCTCCATTGCCATGCCGCGCGCGATCGCGACGCGCTGCTTCATGCCGCCGGAAAGCATGTGCGGATAGCTGTCGGTGAATTTCGTCAGGCCGACCTTGTCGATATAGGATTTCGCACGCTCTTCGGCCTCCGGCGCTCCGGCGCGGCCGCTCGAGGTCAGGGCGAAAACGACATTCTCGCGCACCGTCTTCCAGGGCAGAAGCTGGTCGAATTCCTGAAAGACCATCATCCGGTCCGGTCCTGGCCCGGTGATCTCGTGTCCCTTGAGGCGGATGCGCCCCTCGACCGGGCTCAGATAGCCGCCGATCGCCTTGAGCAGGGTCGACTTGCCACAGCCGGAGGGGCCAAGCAGGACGAAACGATCGGACGGATAGACGTCGAAGGAGACGCGGCGCGTCGCCGTGACGACCACATCCGGCGTCTTGTATTGCAGCGTGACGCCCTCGACGGAGAGAAGCGGCGCGGCGGCGCTGGTGGTGAATGGGGCGTGCATCGGCCCTCCCTTGCTTTCGTTTCCCTGCGCACTTGCGGCGCTTGCCATGCTAGTAACCTGCGAACCTGACTCCGACCTGACTCCGACGAAGGATGTTTTGGCCGTGCGCGTTCTCGTCGTCGAAGACACCGCCGATATCGCCGAGGCCGTCGTGATGCGGTTCGAGAAGATCGGTCACGCCGTCGATTGGGAATCGAACGGGCGCACAGCTGCCGAGCTGCTTCAGGTCCAGGCCTATGATCTCGTGATTCTTGATCTGACCTTGCCGGGCGAGGACGGGCTCACGCTGCTCAAGAGCCTGCGCGCGAGACGGCTGAAGACACCGGTCCTGGTCATCACCGCGCGTTCGGCTGTCGACGAGCGGATCAGCGCGCTCGATCTCGGCGCGGACGATTACCTGACCAAGCCATTCGACTACCGCGAACTTGAAGCACGTGCTCGCGCCCTCTTGCGGCGCAGCGCCGGGCTTTCGGACAATATGCTGCGAGTGGGCCCGCTCGTGATCGATCGAGCGGGCCGGGTCGCGAGCATCGGCGACAGGACGCTCAACCTGACGCGCCGCGAGCTGACGGTGCTCGAGATCCTGGCGGCCAGGCCGGACAGGATCGTGCCCAAGGAGGAACTGATCGAGCAGCTCTTCAACTTCGATCAGGAACCGAGTCCGAACGCCGTCGAGCAGTTCGTGGCGCGCTTGCGGCGCAAGCTCGCAGATGCCCCCATCGAGATCAGAACCATGCGCGGCCTGGGCTATCAGCTTGCAACGACATGACCTGCTCCTCTCGCTGCGGGTCCGCATCATCGTCGTTCTGTCGGCGGTGCTGGGGCTCGGCGCGGTCGTGCTCGGCGTCGCCGCCTGGCACTCGGCGACGATCGCGGCACAGCAGGCCTATGATCGGCTGCTCAGCGGCGGCACGATCCAGATCGCGGAGAATGTCTATGTCCAGGGCGGGGTCGTCGCGCTTGATCCCCCCGTCGCCGCGATCGCGACACTCGCCGCCTATGATCTGGTCTTCTACAAGGTCGTCGATCCGCGCGGGGTGGTGGTTGCAGGCTATGAGGATCTCGCCTCGGGGGCGGAACCGGCAGCCGCGCGCAGCGGCGTCGTGCTCGAGGACGGCTCCTTTCAGGGACAGGGCGTGCGCATTGCGACGGTCGCCCGCCAGATCGACGATGCCATGCTCGGCGGCTGGGCAACCATCGTGGTGGCCCAGACGACCGATGCTCGCACGGCGCTTGCGCGCGATCTTACTCTCAAGGCACTGGGTGTCATCGCTGCGATGAGCGTGCTCGCCTTGCTGGCGACAGGCTTTGCGGTGCGCCTCGCCCTGAAGCCGTTGACGCGGATCGAGCTGGAAATCGCAGGACGGCGCCCCGACGATCTGCGCCCGATCCAGACAGAGCCGCCTGTCGAGATCCGCAACCTCGTCCACGCCATCGACGATTTCATGCGCAGGCTTTCCGATCGCATGGCCGTGATGCAACGATTCATTGCCGACGCGGCCCATCAGATTCGCACGCCGCTCGCCGCACTCGACGCCCAGGTCGAGATCCTGTCGAGCGCGAGCCCCTTGAAACGCCGCGCCGAACATATCGCCCGCGTTCGTGAGCGCACCACCGAGTTGGCGCGTCTGACCAGTCAATTGCTCGACCACGCCATGGTCATCCACCGCGCCGACGCGGCACGCGCCGCGCCCGTCGATCTCAACGAATTGGCAAAATCGGTTCTCGCCAAGGCCGTGCCGCTCTCGTTGCCGCGCGAGGTCGATATTTCCTTCACGCCGGCGCCTTCGGCTCCGGTGATCGACGGCGACGCGGTGAGTCTGCGCGAGGCGCTTGCCAACCTCATCGACAACGCACTCGTCCATGGAGCGCATACGAGGCTGTCCGTGACGGTCTCGGCGGACACGGGAAGCGCCTGGATCGAGGTTGGTGACGATGGCGACGGCTTCCCGATCGAGCTGGCGGAAACAATGACCAGGCCCTTCGAGAAGGGCGGGCACTCCAGAGGCTCCGGGCTCGGCCTATCGATCGCCGCGGAAGTCGCACGCGCCCATGACGGCGAACTCACCTTCGCGAGAGGCAGCGGCCTGACGCTTGTCCGGATGTCGTTTTTCCGGCCGAACTGAGCCGATGGGCTCGTCTAGGTTCCGTTCTTGCCAAGCTCGACCGTCTCGATCACCGCCCATTCGGAAATGGGGATGTCCTGGCCTGACCGAACCACGCAGAGCCGGTCAAAGACGATGGCTCTCCCGGCCAGCATGCGCTGAAACTCGGCCGCGGCCGAGGCCTTCGGGGCGGGCGCGACGGGGCCATAGAGCAACGAGACATGCGGCATGAAGCTGTCTGCCATGTCGCTGTCCAGTCGCTGCTTGAGCTGCGCCAGCGGCGCGCTGATGCGAAAACGCGCGTAGAATGACCGGAAATAGGCGTCGCTGGTTTCGATCGCGGCGACCGCCTCCCGGAAGGCCGGGACTGCGGCTGCGGCCTCCGCGATCCCGCCTGCGAGCGCGGCCATGGGCAGATCCGTGTCACCCTTGACCGTCAGATGTGGCGTGAACAGCGGCGTGCCAAAGCGGCCCGAGAGATCCGCAACCAGGCTGGAGAGGAATGCGCCGTCCTCGGCGCTCGGCATCAGCCAGATCGAATGAATTTGGGGTGACATCAAGCCTTCATAAACCTGTTGCACATCGGCGCGAGTGTTCGTTATGTTTATTCCAAGCGGTCCAGAAAATGGAAGAGATATTCCATAGAGCTGGAAAAAAGGTCGCGACAGGGGAGAAAGCGTTTGCAAGTGGGAGTGCCGGACAGGGCGCGCAGCGGCGCGGCCATCAGCGTGCGTGACCTGCATGTCGCCTATGGCGGCACGCAGGTGCTGCACGGCGTCAGCCTCGATTTCACGCCCGGCAGCTTCACGGCGCTTCTTGGTTCGTCCGGCTGCGGCAAGACCACCCTGCTGCGTTCGCTCAGCGGCTTCGTGCCGGTGCAATCCGGTTCGATCATCGTCGGCGGCAATGATGTCGCGTCACTCCCGCCGGAGAAGCGCGGGATGGCGATGGTCTTCCAGTCCTATGCGCTTTGGCCGCATATGACGGTGCTGCAGAATATCGGCTACGGGCTGAAGCTGCGTGGTGCGTCCAAGGCCGAGATCGCCGCCAAGGTCGCGTCCATGCTCGAGTTCCTCGGCCTGACCGGATATGAGGGCCGCAAGGTCACGGCGCTCTCGGGCGGGCAGCGTCAGCGCGTTGCGCTTGGCAGGGCGCTGGCGATCGATCCGGGCATCCTGCTGCTCGACGAGCCGCTCTCCAATCTCGACGCCAAGATCCGCATGACGATGCGCCATGAGATCCGCGCGATCCAGCAGCGTCTTGGCCTGACCGCCGTCCATGTCACGCATGACCGCGAGGAGGCCATGACCATGGCCGACCGGCTCGTCATCATGCAGGCGGGGCGGATTGCGCAGGTCGGCACGCCGGAAGAGGTCTATGATCGCCCGGCGACCGCCTTCGTCGCCAATTTCATGGGGGCGGAGAATGTCCTTCCCCTTCATGTCGAGCGCTCCGAGCGCGGCGCCTCGCTGAGGGCAGGGGACGCCACGGCCCAGATCGCGGCCGAGGCGTTCGATGCTTTGCCTGTCGGAGATGCCGTCGCCTATTTCCGCGACGATGTCGCGCGCCTCGATGCGGCCGACGCCCCAGCCTCCGACGACCTGCTGGTGCCCGGACGCATTGCGGCTCGCGCCTATCCCGGCGGAGTCTACCGCTACCGGGTCGAAGCCGCCGGCCGCCAGATCACGGTCGACGACGCTGCCCGTCACGAACTCGGAACGAAAGTCGGCCTGCGCATTCCGCTGCAGCGCCTCCACATCTTCCCGGCATCCGAGGCCGGGATCGCCGCCTGACAGGGAGTCAGCTCATGCGCATTCTTACAGTTGCCTGCTCGATTGCAGCGCTGATGGTGGCGACGCCGCTGTCCGCTCAGACCCTGAACGTCGCCACCGCCGGCGACCAGAACATGGTCGACTACGTCAAGGACTATCTCGGGCCGATGTTTGAGAAGTCGCATCCCGGCGTGAAGGTCGTCTCCGTCGGAACCGGCGCCGGCGACTCCGGATCGCAGAAGATCTTCGAGAAGCTCGACGCCCAGAAGAGCGCCGGCGCTTCGGATTTCGATGTTGTCGTCATCCACCAGAAGGCCGCCGGCACGATGGTGAAGGAAGGTCTCCTCGCCAAATATACCGACAAGGTCGAGACCGCGAAGCTCGTCTCCAGCGAGACCGCGAAGAACTCGCTCGGCGCCGATGTTTCCGGCTTCGTGATCCCGATGTTCCAGTCGCAGACTGCGCTCGCCTATAATGCCGACATGCTGAAATCGCCTCCGGCGACCTATGCGGAGCTGAAGGACTGGGCCAAGAAGAACCCCAAGCAGTTCGGCTATAACGGCATCAAGGGCGGCATGTCCGGCGTCGCCTTCGTGGCGGGCTGGGTCTACGCCTTCGGCGGCGACGCCGACAAGCTGATCAAGGGACCGTACGATCCGGCGGTGAAGGCAACCTGGGATGGCGCGCTTGCCGACCTGAAGGACTTCAACAAGAGCGTCGTGATCACCCCCGGCAATGCCGGCACACTCGACATGCTGAACCGCGGCGAGATCGCCATCGGGCCGGTCTGGGTCGACATGTTCTATTCCTGGCAGGCTGACGGCAAGCTGCCGCCGAACATGAAGCTGAAGCTCGCGGCCCCCGGCATGCCGGGCCAGCCGATGTACTACGCCGTGCCGGAGAAGACCGCGCACCGGAAGCTCGCCGAGGAGTTCATCGCGCTCGCGACCAGCCCGCAGGTGCAGGCGGACGGCATCGTGAAGAAGTTCAACTGGTATCCGGGCATCGATGCCAAGAACCTTGAAGGCAAGCTCGACCAGGCTGCCTGGAACAAGCTCTTCACCGACATCACCCCGACGGACCTGTCCAAGAACGCCAAGGCGTTCCCGATCGCGCCCTATTTCAACGACATTCTCGAAGGTTACGAGAAGAAGGTCGCGAACTGAGACGTTCCACCACCTCCTGGCCCGACGCAAGTCGGGCCACCTCTCCTCTCGATCGGCATATCTGCCCATGTCCCAACGCCAGCTGGCGCTGATCCTGATCGCGCCGGGCCTGCTCCTCGTCGCGGCTCTGTTTCTCTATCCGCTCGGCTTTTCGCTGGTCTCGGCCTTCACGCGCCCGGACGGCTCGCTGACGCTGGAATGGTTCGCCAAGGCGTTTGAGCTTTACTCCGGCGATATCGTCTTCACGGTGATCATCGTGCTGTCCTCCTGCCTGCTGACGGCACTGGCTGCGATCGCTATCGCGGGAACGCTGACGCTCGGCGAAAACAGATGGGTCGTGGGTACGCTGAAGGCGCTCTATCGCTGGCCGCTCTTCATCCCCTTCATCGTCGCGGCGCAGTGCATGCGGACCTTCCTCGCCAAGAACGGGCTGATGAACAACACCTTCGTCTCGCTTGGCCTGATGGACCCATTGAGCGCGACCAGCTTTCTCGACTGGCGCGGTATCATCGCGACCTTCGTGTGGAAGCAGACGCCGTTCGTGGCCCTGCTGCTGGCCGGCGCATTGGCGTCGATCGACCGGGCGACGCTCGAAGCCGGCCGCAATCTCGGCGCTTCGCGCCTGCGGGTGCTGGTGGAGCTGGCGCTGCCGCAGGTGATGCCGACGCTCCTCGTCGCGCTGGTCCTGTCCTTCGTGACGATGCTCTCTGTGCTCTCGGTGCCGATGATGGTGTCGGGTTCGCAGCCGACCATGCTGACCGTCGACATGGCCTTCCGCATCAACGCCTATGGCGACTACGCCACTGCCAATGCGCTCGGCGTAATCACCTATCTGATCAGTGCCGGTGCCGCGATCCTCTACCTGAAACGCGGCATGTCGAAGGAGGCCGCACCATGATCCGGCTTGCCTCCACGGCGAAGGCGGCGCTGGCTGCCGCCCTTCTCACCGCTTTCGCCTTCGTCCTCATCGGTCCGCTTGCGAACCTTGCGCTGTGGTCCGTCGCCGAGCGCTGGTACACGCCCTACAAGCTGCCGGTGACCTATGGCACCCGCTATTGGGAGCAGGTCTTCCGCCCGACCGGCGACGCCATGGCCTCGCTCGGTACCAGCGTATGGATCGCGGTGCTGACGGTCATTGTCGCGCTCGCGCTCTCGATCCCGGCCGGCTATGCGCTGGCGCGGCTGAAGCTGCCGGTGCGCGCGCTGTTCATGGTGATGTTCCTGCTGCCGCAGGCATTCCCGTCCRTCGCGATCTACATCAACGTCGCGCGCGTCTTCTACCAGATCGGCATCAACGGCACGGTCTTTGCCGTGGTCCTCGTCCATGCCGCTCACGGCCTCGTCTATTCCGTCTGGATCGCGGCGGCGGCCTTTGCCGCAGTCGACAAGGACCTGGAGCTCGCCGCCCGCAATATTGGCGCGTCACCCCTGCGTACCTTCGCCACCGTGACATTGCCGCTGGCTGCGCCTGGCATCATCGCCAGCGGCATCTTCGTGTTCCTGGAATCGCTCGACGAATTCACCGGCACCTTCTTCGTCGGTGTGCCGCAGGTCACGACATTGCCGCTGCTGCTCTACAACGCGGCGATGGGCGGCAACTACCAGGTCGCGTCGATCACGGCTTTGATCCTGCTCGTCCCGTCCGTGCTGTTCATGCTGTTCATCGAGCGCTTCCTGCGCGCCGACGTCCTGGCGAAGGTCGGTGCGTGAGGCCTCCGATCCGCGCCTGATCGCGGTCCGGGCGTCCGTCGCGTCATTGCGCCGGCACACCCGGGCCGCTGCCCGCCAAAATCCATGAAAACGGGATTCCCTGACTAGCTTTGGGATTCCCTGCTGATCCGTCCCGAGACCAGGCGCGGCATAACTGCTCATGACGGCATTGCCCGATTGCGACTGTCTGCCGGTGCGGCGGGCGGCCTCGGCGGCAAGGCCATCGCTTGCTTCTACAGCGACGGATTGCGCAACTCATGGCCCAGAATTCAAGCAGGTCCGATCACAGCCTCGTTCGGCTGATGTCAGGCAAGATCATCGCACTCGGGATCGCCCTGGTCATTTGCGGGATCATCGCGATTGCAAGCCCTGCCATCTCGACCATGGCGGTGACCTTGTTCCTTGGCCTGATCCTGGCTGTCGCTGGCGCATTCAAGGTGGTCCAGTCCTTCATGGTCAAGGAGTGGAGTGGCTTCGTCTGGCAGTTGCTGGTCGGGATGATCGAGTTGTTGGGCGGCATTCTGGTGTATTTCAACCCGATGAAGGGGGCGATTGCCATCACCTTGGTGATTGCCCTTGTCTTGATCGCGGAAGGCCTCGCCCAGCTCGGGCTTGCCATCAAGATGCGGGCGCAGAGCGGCGTGGGCTGGATGTTCCTGTCCAGCATCATCACGATCGTCGTTGGCGTCGCGCTGGCGATGCGGCTCCCCTATGGCGGCATCTATGCGCCCGGCACGCTGGTGGGCGTCTCGCTGCTCTTCGCCGGCTGGGCTTATATCGCGATCGCGCTCGCCGCCCGGAAGGCTGCTGCCTGACCTCCCGGTCCGGCGTATCATCGGCAGAGCAGATTCTCGAAGGTTCCAGGCATGCGCGGTTTCATCGGCAAGACGCTGAAACGCGGGGGCGCCGTCCTCGCGATCGTCGCGCTGTCCCTGCTCGGACTGCGCATCTACGACACCCAGCGCGGCGCGCCGCTTGAACCCTGGCACACTTATGTGCCGCATGAACTCTCGATCAAGGAGCTCGATCGCGGCAGCTGGGACGACTATCTCAAGGCGGAGGCGGCAGCTTTCGCGGGCGTGCGGGCGGAGGTCACGCAAAAGCTCGCCCCTGAGGAGCGTGTTCCGGTCAATCGCTATTTCGACGGCAGCGCGATTCATCCCGAGCATTTCAAGCAGGATTGGAACCGCTCCTATGTCATGGAGCCGGAGGGCAAGCCGGTCGGCGTGGCCGTGTTCCTGCACGGGCTGACGGATTCGCCCTACAGCCTGCGCCACGTCGCACGGCAATATCGTGACCGTGGTTTCGTCGCCATCGCGATCCGTCTGCCAGGACACGGCACAGTGCCGGCCGGGCTGACCGAGATCGAATGGGAGGATTGGTTGGCTGCGACGCGCCTCGCGGTCAGGGAGGCGAGAAAGCGGGTCGAGCCCGCCGCGCCACTGCATCTCGTCGGGTTCTCGAATGGCGGCGCACTTGCGCTGATGTATGCGCTCGAAGCGCTCGAGAACAAGGAACTGGCGCGGCCGGACCGCCTTGTCCTGATCTCGCCGATGATCGGGATCACGGCCTTCGCACGCTTCGCCGGGCTTGCCGGCCTGCCGGCCATCCTGCCGGCTTTCGCCAAGGCGGCCTGGCTCAGCGTCCTGCCCGAGTTCAACCCGTTCAAGTACAATTCCTTCCCGGTCAACGGCGCGCGCCAGTCGCATCTGCTGACCAGCGCCCTGCAGCAGAAGATCCTGCGGCTGGCGCGGGAAAACCGGTTGAAGGACCTGGCGCCGCTCATCAGCTTCCAGTCGGTGATGGATTTCACCGTGAGCACGCGGGCGATCATCACCTCGCTCTATGCCCATCTGCCGGCGAATGGCAGCGAGCTCGTCCTGTTCGACCTGAACCGTTCGACCAAGTTCGGGCCGCTGCTGAGTTCGGCCTCCGACACGCTGTTGAGCCGCATGCTGCCGGCACCGCCGCGGAATTTCCGGGTGTCGATCATCACCAATGCCAGCGAGGATTCCAGCGATGTCGTCGAACGGGTGACCGAGGCCGGCGCATCGGCCGAGACCGTGCGAGACCTCGGGCTGTCCTATCCCTTCGACGTGTTTTCACTGTCGCATGTCGCCCTGCCATTCCCGGTCACCGATGGCCTCTACGGCCTCAAGCCCGATCCGGCGGAGGATTTCGGCATCAAGCTCGGGGCGGTCGCCGCCCGCGGTGAGCGCGGCACCCTGATCGTGAATCTGGATTCGCTGCTGCGCATGTCGTCGAACCCTTTCTTTCCCTATCTGATCGACCGGATCGACGAACCGCTGCGTGGCGCGGCGTCCGCATCTCCTGCCGTACCCGCCACGCGATAGGCGGCGGCGGAGCCGGTTCCGCGCCGATTGGATCATGGGCGGCGGTTCGAGTCCGGACCGCCGGAGTTCAGAACCGCCAGATTAGCGGTACGTAGAACACCGCCATGATGAAGAACCAGATCATCAGCGGCGTCCCGAGCTTCCAGTAGCTATTGAAGCTGTAGCCGCCGGGGCCCATCACCATCATGTTCGTCGAGGTCGCGATCGGCGTCATGAAGGACGCTGCACCCGCGATACACAGGCTCATCAGGATCGGGCGGGGCGAAACCCCCATGCCGGTGGCCGCCGCCATGGCAATGGGGATGACCAGCATCGTGGTGGCCGTATTGCTCATGATCTGGCCGAGGCTTGCGGTCAGCACGAAAAGGCCCGCGAGAAAGACGATCGGTCCGGCATCGCCGGTGAGCGCAACGAGGTAATTGGCCACGAGCTGTGCCGCGCCCGACTGCACCATGGCGGTGGAAAGCGGCATCATCGCACCGACGAGGATCACCGTCGTCCAGTTGATGGCGCGATAGGATTGCTCGACCGTGACGATGCCTGTGAGGATCAGCAGGCAGGCCGAGACGAGCCCGGCCACCGCCGGCGGGACGATGCCCGTGGCGAGCAGCACGACGAGGCAGGCCAGCACTGCGACGGCGACGCCGGCTCCGGCGCCCATCGGCACCGCCTGGCGCCTGACGAGATCGGGCGAGTTGACGACCAGGATGTCGGGGTCCGTGAGCTGCAGGTCGAGTGCTTTCCAGCTGCCTTCCAGCAGGATCGTATCGCCAGCCTGGAGAGCATCGTCGGGTTCGAGATCGACGCCGGCCCGCTGCACCGCGAGCACCACGAGATCGCCGCTATCGGTGATCATGCCCGGGAACATCGCGCGCCCGATCAGGGCCGAGCGCGGCGGGATAACGACTTCCGCGAGGCCGGAGCGGCGGTTAAACAGGCTCGGCCCGGCCTCGTCGTCCCCTCGGTCCTCGCGCAAGGCGAGGTGCTTCTCCGCTGCGAGATCGGCGACGGCTGCCGCATCGCCCTTCACCAGCAGGTAGTCGCCCTCCGAGATCGCCGGCGCGCGCAATGGCGTGCCGGAATCTCCGGCCTGAACGGCCATCAAGGTGAGACGCTGATCGCCGGCGAAGTCCAGGGCTGCGGGCGCACTCCCGATATAGGACGAGGTGGCGCGCACGCGCAGCCGGAAGACGCCGTCGCTCAGTCCGTAGTGCTCGACCAGCGTCTGGGCGTGGCGGCTGAAGTCGGCGGGCAAGCGCGCGCTGCTCTGCTCGGGCAACAGGCGCTTCCCGAGCAGCAGGATGATCGCCATCGTGCCGGCGAGCAGGGGAATGCCGACGAGAGCGAACTCGGCAAAGGCGAAGCCCTGCAACCCGGCATCTTCCAGCGCTTCCGAGACCAGGATGTTCTTCGGGGCACCGGTGAGCAGCAGGTTCGAGCCGGCATGGGCCGCAAAGGCCAGCGGCATCAGGAGCTGCGACGGGGATTGCCGCAGCCGGATCGCGGCCATCACCACGACCGGCATCAGGGCTGCCACCGCGCCGCCGCCGCTGATCAGGGCGCTCAGGCAGCCGACGGCCGTCATGATGATGATCAGCAGGCGGGTCCGCCTGTTCTCGCCCGCCTTGGCGATCAGGAGCTGTCCGGCCCAGGCGGTCACGCCCGTCTTCTCGAGCGCGGCACTGACGATGAAGAGACTGGCGATGAACAGCACCGCGCGATCGCCAAATCCGGCGAGAGCCTGCTCGAGCGTGACGGCACCGGTCGCCCAGAGCGAAAGCGCTGCTCCAATGGCCACGACGATGACCGGCAGCCTGTTCCAGGCGAACAGGGCAATCGTGATCACGGTGATGACGGCGGTACTCTCGATCGGGCTCAAGTCTGGTCCAGTCCTGTGATGATGCGTGTCAAAGCGGCCACGGCACGAGGCCTCCGCTGTCCTGGTCGTTCACCGAAGCGGGGTCATGTGCTCCGCTGCAGAAGGGCGGATGCGGGTACTGTATCCGACCATGGCCGGGGCGCCAGAGAGCCAGAGAGCCAGGGAGCACAGACCCGCTCGCGTTCAGGCTCGATACATCAGCGCTCCCAGCAGAACGGCAACGATGATGAGCGACAGCCCGGCCACCGACCAGCGGCGCAGCAGGGCGTCCACCTGCTCGATGCCGGCAGCGAGGCGCTGAATGACGGAGGTACCGGCCTTTGCCAGCACGACGATGTCACCCTCGGGGATGGAGCCAGGCAATGCCGTGATGCGACGAACCAGCAGCATGGCAAGCGCGCCCAGCAGCATGGGCCAGGCCACCTTCCAGAGCGCGTCGGGCTGCAGCAGGCTGGCGATGCCTTCGCCCGCAATTGCGGGATAGAGCGACCATGGGATCACCAGCGAGGCGGCCGCGACGATGAGCCAGGGGAGGAGCTGTCCGGGAGGAGCGGAGGACGGGGAGTTCTCCCGTGCGTCGCGCGCCACGATCGACAGGAAATTCAGCATCAGCAGCGTACTGCAAGCGCCGGCCAGCGCCATCGCGTGGCTGACATAGCCATAGCCCAGCATCGGCTTGGTCGCGAGTTTGGCAAGGGCGCCACTGGTCAGGGGCATGCCGCCGAGGCTGAGCGCCAGGAGGGCGGTGAGCAGCAGGACGGGACGCAACCGTGCCTGCCCGGTCGCAGCCAGAATGCCGACCGCCAGGAAGAGGGCCCCCTTCACCAGCGTATGATGCACCGCGTAGTAGGCAACGAGGCTCGTCGCCCCGGTATCGGCATTCTCGAGCCCGACACCGAGAAGGACGGCGAGCAGACCCATCTGGCTGACCGTGGAATAGGCCAGGATGGTCTTGGCGCGGGTCTGGGTCACACCGACGATGACGCCGAAATACGCGGTGACGATGCCGGCCGCGATCAGCACGTTGCCCCAGAATGGCAGGCCGGCCTCGAAGGGCAAAAAGCGGATCAAGCCGATCACGCCCGCCTTGACGACCACCCCGCTGAGCACGGCGGAAGCGGGCATCGGCGCGGCGGGGTGGGCGAGCGGCAGCCAGACATGCAACGGCACGAGGCCCATCTTCAAGGCAAAGCCGAGGATGAGCAGGGCAACGATGCTGTCGCGCATCGGGGATGTTGGCAGGGATGCGACCACGTCCCGGATCGCAGGATTGGCGTCGGGGTGGCCGGCCGCGAGCATCACGAAGGCCAGCAGCAGAAACGCCTCTGCGAGCAGTGCCAGCACGACATAGACGACGCCGGCTCTGTGAGCGCGTGCGGTCTGCTCATGCACGATCAGCCCATAGGCGGCGAGGCTCGCCAGCGTGAAGAGCAGGTAGAAATTCGCGATATCGCCCACGATGAAGAGGCCGAGGCTGCCTGTCAGCGTCAGCAGCCACCAGACGGCGAAGCGGGCAGCGGCCGGCTCGCGGCCCATGTAGGAGGACGCGAAGGCGCCCGCTGCGCTCCAGAGCAGGGCGGCGCCGCCGAGCAGGATTGCACCCGGCCGATCGAGGAGGAGCGACATCCGGAATGGCGGCGGGAAGAAGACCGAGGTTCCGTCCGGCACCAGAAGCGCCGCGAGCAGGCCTGGCAGGGGCGCGACAGCAAGCAGCGACAGCGCACGGGTCCGGAAGCGCCCGAAGATGCAGCAGGCCGCCATTGCGAGCGGGAGGAGCAACGAAGAGGCAAGGAGCAGGCCGGAAGCGTTCATGGCGCCACCGTTGCGATGACCCCGGAGCGCCCCAGCTGCAGGAAGCCGAAGGGCTCGAGCGGTACGAAACCAAGCAGCACGGCCGCCACCGCCAGAACAAGGGCCACGAGCTCGAGGCGCCGCGGTATCGGTTTCTGTGCGACGAGCGCGATGGCCGGTGTTGCCAGGGCGCGGTCGACGACGCGAAAGACATAGCCCGCTGCAAGCAGGCCTCCGGCCAGAATGGTGGCGGCAAGCCATGGGTGGCCGTTCAGCACCGCGGCCGTCAGCAAGAGGCACTTCGCAATGAAGCCTCCGCTCGGTGGAATCCCCATCAGGGACAGGCCGGCGAGGCCGAAGGCCGCCGCGCTGATCGGGAGTACGCGGCCGAACCCGCCGAGATCGGCGATCCGGTCATGGCCAAAGGCCTCGGCGATGACGCCGGCCGCAAGGAACATCGCGGCCTTGGCGAACGCGTGAGAAACCAGCTGGAGGGCACCTCCGGTCCAGGCGATGGTTTCCCAGGGAGCTTGCGCCTCATTTCCGGCTGCGAGCGGGAAGACGATGAAGAGATAGCCGATCTGCGCCACGGTCGAATAGGCGATCATCAGCTTCAGCCGCGCCTGCCGAAGCGCCATGACGCTGCAGAACAGGATCGAGGACGCGCCGAGAACCGCCAGGATCTGACCGGCCAGGATCGCTGCCTGCGGGGGGGCGATGTCGAGCACGAGACGCAGGATCAGGAAGACCGGCGCCTTGATGACGAGAGCCGAGAGCACCGCGCTCGCGGCTGCGGGTGCGCCGGCATGGGCCGGGGGCAACCAGAGATGCAGCGGAAACAGGGCAGCTTTGGCGAGAAGCCCTACGATCATCAGGGCAAGTGCCACCGAGAGGGCCGGCCCGCCTTCGTTCAGGCGCGACAGCATCTGGATATCGAGCGTTCCGTAGCTGCCATAGAGCAGCCCGGTGCCGAGCAGGTAGAGCAGGGACCCGAGCAGCGCGAACATCAGGTAGCGCAACGCTGCGGCGACGGTCTCGGCGCGGCCATCGAGGCAGACCAGCGGGACTGCGGCGAATGTCAGCAACTCGAGGGCGACATAGAGGTTGAACAGGTCCTCGCCGACGAAGACCGCGTTCAGCGCGCTCCAGGTTGCCAGCAGCAAGCCCCAGAAGGTCGTCGGCGCCCTCCCGTCCTGYGTCTTCGGGGCCAGCGCATAGAGGTCCCGCGCAAACAGGCATGTTGCCGTGAGCACCACCGCCGTCATCGCGATCATCGTCGCGGAAAGCCCGTCGGCGCGCAGTGCGATTCCAAGCGGCGGTTGCCAGCCGCCAACGACATAGGTGAGCGCGCTGCCGGTCCGGATCAACTCGGCCACGATAGCGATCGCGGTGACGAGACCGGCGGCGACGGTGACAAGCGCGACCTGCCTGGCATGGCGCGGGGCGAGGATCAGCATGGCCAGCACGCCGAGGACGGGCAAGGTCACGGCAAGGACCAGCAGATAGCCGCCGGGAGTGGCAAGGTGAACGGAGGCGGGCGCGAGAGGGGTCATGGCTCGGCCCGCTGCTTGTCGCCGGCCGCTGGCGCGTCCAGGCTTTCGCGGCCGGTGAGATCGAACAGGCGCTGCAGCAGCGCGACGGCAAGGGCGGTCGCCGAGAATGCGACGACGATGCCGGTGATCACCATGGCCTGCGGAACCGGGTCGCCGGAAAATCCGGCGGCTGCTCCGCGCCGTGCCGCCGCGCCAAAGACCAGGAAGATGCCCGCGCCGAGAATGTTGAACCCGACGATCCTGCGCAGGAGGCCGGCATGGGTGATCACGATGAACAGGCCGATTCCGGCCAGCGCCGCGCCGCACAGGCCAAACAATGTGGCGGGGCCGAGGGATGCGAGGCTCATGGGGCCGGAGCCCTGCTGGAGGGGCCGGCCACGAGCAGGCCGAGCGTCAGGGCGATCGATATCGTCAGCGCTGCCTCGATGCCGACGATGATGGGTTTGGCCGCGCCCTCCGGATAGGCGAGGAAGCCGCCTGCGATCGCAAAGCCGAGGAAGCCGATCGCGAAGAACAGGGCCGGTCCCCCGACCAGAAGGAGCCGCAGCGTCGTCCGCCTCGTTTCCGGTGCGGGACGCAGGCCGGCCAACATGACGAGCAGCCACATCGCGGCAAGCACGGTGCCAGCCTGGAACGTCCCGCCCGGCGCGTCGGCCCCCACCCAGCACATATAGACGGCGATCAGCACGCCAAAGGGGGGCAATACGCGGGCGAGGTAGACAAAGGGCGGCGGCGCAAGCGCTTGCCTCACCTCTGGTGCACCACCCCAGAGCTGATCGGGCGCCAGCGACCACACCCCCAGGAGGGCGAGCAGCAGAACGACCTTCTCAAGCAGCGTATCCAACGCCCGGTAAGCCAGCAGGACGGCCGTCACGGGATTGCCGAGGCCGGTCGCGTCCAGCGCCGCGGCAGCGGCAGGTGCGAGTGTCGGGGCGGGCGAGGGGAAGGAAAGCACGGCGAGCGCGAGGCCAGCCGCCACGAGCGTGCAGGCGATCGCGGCGCCTGCCTTGGCGGTTCTGTTGGGGGCATGGGGGCGGGATGAGCGCTTGCGCAGCCGGGCTTCGGCCCGAAGCAGCAGCATGCCGGTGACACCGCCGCCGATCGCCACCTCGGTCATGGCAACGTCGATCGCCGAGAGCCGCGTCCAGCCCAGTCCAAGCAGCAGACCGAAGGCAATGAAGGCGATGATCGCACCCTGATCATCCCTGGCCCTGGCGACATGGACGGCCAGCGCGAGAAGCCACGCGACGAGCGCGAGATCGAGAAGCATGGTCATGGGCGGGGCTTGCGCCGATAGAGCACCCCGGCGATCAACTGGCTCGCCGTTGCGGCCGAGATCTGGGCCAGCAGCCAGACGCAGACCAGCTTCAGGCCGCCTGCGAAGCTCTCGGCCTGCGGCAGGAGCCCAAGCACGATCAACCCGAGCCCCAGATTGTCGGCTTTGCTCAACGCGTGAAGGCGGCTGAGCGTGTCGGGGAAGCGCAGCAGGCCGAGCGTACCGGCGAGAAACAGAAGAGCGCCGCCGCCGACGGCGATAAGCGTGAAGGCATTGGCGAGCGCCGTCACGCCTCGTCCTCCGTCTGTTCGGATGCGTCGGCGCCGAGGCCGGACTGCCCGAAGGTGAAGGCAGCACAGGAGACGGCGGCCAGCAGCATCAGCAGCAAGGCGACATCCGTCATGGCGGCGGAACGCGAAGCGGCGCCGAGCAGCAGCACGGCGGCAGCGCCCCCCGTGCCCAGCAACTGAACTGCCATCATGCGTTCGACGGGTATGTCGGAGCGCAGCACCTTGAACAGTCCAAGCGCCGTGACGGTCAGGATGAAGAGCGCTGCTCCCGTGAAGAGGTCAGCCATGATCGCCCCCATTCTCCAGAGTACCGCAGAAGGCTGCTTCATCAGCGGCGATCTGTTCCGCCACCGGTTCGCGCAGATCGAGGCAATGGATATGAAGCGTGCCGTCCGCATCCGCCGCGACGGGCAGCTTGCCGGGCTGGAGGCTCATGACCGCACATGAGGCGCTGCGGGCCATGCCGGGCGGCAGCGCGGTGCGATAGGTGACAAAGCCTGGCGACAAGGCCGGCTGTGGGGCAAAGGCGCGGCGCGCGACATCGACGCCGGCCACGGCTGATTGCGGTATGAAGCGGATCAGGAAGCGCAAGAGGCCGCGCGTGGACAGTTTTCCGCTTTCCGGCCAAAGCGCCGTGCTCGTCCAGGTCGCTGCGGCTGCGGCGATCAGACCGATGGGCAGATCCTTCAGGGCGGGGCCCATCAGGATCAGCCATAGCGCGAGAAAGCCGAGACTGCGCGTGAGCATGGCAAGGGGCGGCGCCCTGCCGGCTTCGGTGGTCATGACCATGCCCCTTTGGCCGGCTGGCGCGAGCCGGGTGTGGGCGGGGCCGGCAGCCCGATGATCGCATGCCGGTCGCGGCCTCGAGACGATGCTCGTGCGCAAGTATTTTGTTCGATTTGAAGCTTAGATAAGACGAATATCGAAGATTGCGGTTTCATCTTCCGGAGCGAAAGTGTCTCATTTGATGTAATATGATAGCAATCAAAATCTCGCCAACGCTGCTGTTGGCGAATTATTACTGAAATATCGCTGCAATCTTGTCTTTCGTGCATTGAAGTGGCGCGTTCAATTCTATTGAAATCACGTTACAAATTGTGCAAGTATCTGATTTTAAAGTAGCATCTGCCCTTTCGCCGGTCATCAGCCCCGTGTCTCACTTCTGTGCTCGGCGTCCCATTCTCGGTTTGGGTATGAAAGATTGGCCGTGAAAGCGTGCATGACTCTGGCATCAAGGCTATGTCCTTCGAGGCAACTGAGCTGTGTGCATCCTGATTTTGCTGCGGGGCAAGGCATGACCATTCGACGCCGATCTGTCCTGGCGAGCGCAGTTTTCCTGGATCGTGACTGACCATGCCGATGATCATCGAACCGCGGGCTGGAGACGCAGAGGACGACGCCAGCAGCACCAAGAAGCGCTCCCTGATTGCCATCGCCGGAAGCATGCTGGGGGAAATCAACCTGCCCAAGCTTGCGCTGGCCTGGATCATCCTCGCTCTCTTGCCGGGCGTCCTGCTCGGACTTGCCCCGCTTGTCGCCACGGCCTGGTTCACCTCGATGTCGGGCCGGATCTACGCGCTGGCAGGAATCGGGCCGCTCATTCTCCTGGCGCTGATCGCGGCCCTCGGCTGGTTCGGTTTCAGGCCGCTGTTCCGTGCCGCCGAACGCAGCTTCTGGTCGTTGAATTCGCTCGCCGTCCAACCGGGCTACGCCCTGTGCCGCGAGGGTCTGCGGCATCTGGCCGAGCGCTTTCTCACGACCGAGGCCAGCGAGGACAAGCGCGCGGGCCTGCGGGCCGCGACGGCCATTGGCGCCGGCCTTGCTGCCTTCCTCATGGCCGCGGGCATTGCCGCGCTTGCCTGGCCCGCGACACGCTGGTCGGGCGAGATCGCTGACCTTGCCAATCCCTTGCGACTGGTCGTTCCCGCGCTTGCCAATACGGTGACCGTCATGAGCGGATATCTCGCCGTTGCTTCGCTCGCCTGGGGCCTTGCCGATGGGTTGATGGATCAGCCGCGCGATCTTGGGTCCTATGACGAGGCGCCGCCGTCAGCCCGCAAATGGCGGGTCGTGCATCTCTCCGACATCCATGTCGTCGGGGAGCGCTATGGTTTTCGGATCGAAAGCGGGCGCGCCGGCCCGCGTGGCAACGAGCGGCTTGCCCAGGTTCTCGAGAGACTGGACGAGATCCATGCCCAGGAACCGCTCGACTTCGTTCTGATCACCGGTGACATGACGGATGCGGGCAGGTCGGCGGAATGGGCGGAATTCCTGGACGCGATGGCGCGGCATCCCGCGCTGGCCGAAAGGAGCTTCATCCTTCCCGGCAACCACGACGTGAACATCGTGGATCGCGCGAATCCGGCGCGGCTGGAATTGCCGACGAGTCCCGGGAAGCGCCTGAGACAGATGCGGACGCTGTCGGCCATGGCCGCCATCCAGGGCGACCGGGTCCGGGTCGTCGACCAGGACCGGACGGGACTGGGCAGCACCTTGTCGGCGGCGCTGGAGCCCCATCGAAAGACGATCGCCGCCTTCGCCGATGCGGGCTCGCTGCGCCTGTCGGCGGGGTTGGCCAATATCTGGGACGATATCTTCCCGATGCTACTGCCGCCGGCGGAAGCGGACGGGTTAGGGCTCGTGCTGCTGAACTCGAACGCCGAAACTCATTTCTCCTTCACCAATGCGCTGGGCCTCGTTTCGGAAGAGGACATGCGGGCGATGCTCGCGATCCTGCGCCAATACCCGAAGGCGCGCTGGGTCATCGCGCTGCATCACCATCCCGTGGAATATCCGAAGCCAGCCAAGGCCTTCTCGGAGCGCATCGGCACGGCGTTGATCAATGGCAGCCGGTTCGTGCGCCAGCTCAAGCCGATGTCGCACCGGCTCGTCGCGATGCACGGCCACCGCCATGTCGACTGGATCGGGCGCTGCGGTCCGCTGAAGATCGTCTCGGCGCCGTCTCCCGTGATGGAGGCGACCGATGACGAGGCAACCGGCTTCTATATTCACACGCTCGCAGCCGCCACGGATGGCGGGCTTGCCCTGCTCGCGCCGCAGCGGATCGAGGTCGCGCCCAGGCCGGACGCCGGCCTCAGCTCTTGACGGCTGCGTCGATCGGGATCGCAGGCGCATCCTTCTCCGGCGAGCCGAAGAGCTCCGCGAGCCATAGGCTCGAGGGATGCTGGGCGCAGAAGGTCAGGAATGCGATCGTGATCGGGACGCCGATGAAGGCGCCGAAGACGCCCCAGAGATAGCTCCAGAAGAACACGGAGAACAGTACGGTCGCCGGAGAGATCGAGAGCGCGCTGCCGGCGACGCGTGGTTCGATATAGCTGCCGACGATGAACTGGATCAGGTTGAGGCAGGCGAAGACCGCGATCACCGCCTGCCAGGACCCGAACTGCGTCATCGCAAACAGGGTCGGGAAAACCGTGGCGACGAGCGGACCCAGGAAGGGAATGTAATTCAAGGAAAAGGCGATGAAGCCCCATTCCTCCGCAAGCTGAAGGCCCACAGCCTTGGCGAAGCCCCAGACGAGCAGGCCGGTGATGAGGCTCATCAGGGTCCTGACCACCATGTAGCGGCGGATCTTGCTGGCGGTGGCCGTGCTGCCCTGCAGCAGAACCTGGCCGGTCTCGCGGTTGCGCATGGTGCGCACCTTGCGCCCGAAATCGTCGACTTCCAGCAGGCCGAGGATGACGTAGACGAGGACGACGAGCCAGAAGCTCATCGTGCTGTTGAGGCGGCCGGTGATGGTCTGGGCGGTGCGCAGCATCCAGCTGACATTGAAGTTCTCCGACCAGACGCCGGCCACGGCCACGCCATGCCCTTCCAGCCAGACCGTGATCTGGTCGTAGAAGGATTGGAAGCGCGCAGCGTCGCTGACGATCCAGCGGCCGACACGGCCGAAAGCCCAGACGATCAGCGACCCGAAGGCGAAGAAGGCGACGACCATGACCACGACACTGATCGCGAGCGCGAGCAGGCGGGGCAGGAAGGCCTGCAGGCTCTTCTGAAGCGGCCAGACGAGCGCGATGATGAAGAGCGCGAAGGCGACCGGCGCGAAGACCGAGCTGGCGATCGACAACGCGGCGACCGCCATGATCGTCGCAATCAGAATCAGGGCGCCTTGATAGATCTTGCCGGAGGTCATCTTCATTCCTGGTCAGGCCTGGTGTCGGGAGGTCGGTGCTGAAGCGCGCGGCAGATCCGCTCGCTATCCTCAGATGCCCTCGGTCAATTCGTCGAGATCGAGCGTCGAGGTCTTGCCGATGTCGTCCCGATGCTCCCGATAGAAGGACTCTGCCGAGCGCCTTCCCTCGTTGTGGAGCATGGTCAGGAACTCCCATTCGGCATTGAGTTTGGAGGAGTAGCCGAGCTCGGTCATGGCGTCGCTGGTGATGCGATGGAGGCGCATGCGGGCCCAGCGCGCGCCCTCGCCGCTCTCGGGATTGGCCTTCTGCCGCAGTAGGGCCATCATCCGCAGTTCCTTCAGCAGAACCGCGTTGAACGACACCTCGTTCAGTCGGTTCAGGATGTCGCGCGCAGTAAGCGGTGTCTCGGGTCGCTCGACCGGGTTGATCTGAACCAGGATGGTGTCGAGCGCATCGCTGTGCTTGATCAGCGGCGTCATCGTCGGATTGCCGGAATAGCCGCCGTCCCAGTAGCTCTCGCCATCGATCTCGACCGCCTGGAACAGGGTCGGCAGGCAGGCAGAGGCCAGCAGCACGTCGGGCGTGATCTCGGCGTTGCGGAACACCCGCCCCCGGCCTGTGCGCACATTTGTGGCGGTGATGAAGAGCTTGATCGGGCTTGTCGCCAGGCTACCGAAATCGATCACCTCGGCGAGGATATCGGCCAGCGGGTTCGAGCCGGTGGGATTCAGGCTGTAGGGCGAGACCACCCTCGACATCATGTCCATGGCGACGAAGAGCGGCGAGTTGTCGAGCGTCCAGCGCCCGAGCAGAATGTCCAGCGGGCTGCGTTGGAACGGGCTGAAGCGCGCCGCTTCCGAGACTTTTCGCCAGAAGAGCTCGAGTGCCTCGCGTGCGCCAGCACGGCCGCCCTTGGCATAGCCGGAGGCCAGCACGGCCGCATTCATCGCGCCGGCCGAGGTTCCCGAAATCGCCTCGATCTCGAGCCAGTCCTCCTCGAGGATCCGGCACAGCACGCCCCAGGTGAAGGCGCCATGAGCGCCGCCACCCTGAAGCGCCAGGTCGATTGAGAGGGGCTCGCGCTTGGCGTTGTCATCGCCGCTGCGGGGGGCGCGCGCAGATGTCGGGGCTTTGCTCACGTCGTTCCCATCCTGAATGCGAGGCGGGTCGGCCGGGTTAGGGCGACTTCACCAATCCCGAAAAACCGGCAACTGCCAGCAGGCTCAAAGCCCAGCCGACGATCGACTGGAAGTAGAAATAGTTGATGGCGATGCGACCGCCAGGCTTGGACGGATTGGGCCGCCAGAAGGTTCTTTGCCCCATGTCGAGCACTGGCAGCAGCGTATCGAGCGAGTACATCCAGGGGCTGAAGGCCGGGTAGCTCGAGGCCTCCCAGCGCTGGCGGAAGCAGGCGAGCTGGGTCTGGCCGGGCTCGGCCAGGCCGCTCGTCTGCTGGGTGGCGATCAGGGAGCGCTGCTCGGACCGTTCGATGCCGCACAAGGTCCATTCGGGCGAACGCAGGACCACGGCGCTATTGGGCATCACGGCTCCCCGATGCTCGGCATAACCGAAGATGGCAACGCCCAGAAACCAGAAGAACAGGAGCCAGACGAAGGCCAGAAGTGGCTGACGACCATAGGCAAGGGTGATTCCAAGCACACCGTCGGCGGCTGTCAGAAGCCCGCGAAGCACGGGATTGGCCGCCCGCTTGCGCCGGGCCTGGCGTTGCAGTCGTTCCTTGACGACAAGCACGGCGCGAGAATCCTCGCCATGTCCCATCTCGCGGAAGACGGAGGCCAGTTGCTCATAGGGCTGGGGCCAGAAATCCTCGCCCCAGCGCTCGGGCGCCTGCCGCCCCAACCAGTCGAGCCGGCTCTCGGCATCGACTGGCCCGTCGATGAAGGCGCCATAGCGGCAGCGATTCAGGAGAAGATCACCTTGCTTGGGCCAGCAGGCCGCCTCGTCATGGATGGTCCCGATCGAAGCGCCGGTCAGCACCAGCGCACCGTTCACCTGGGCATCCCGGCGCAGGAAGAACGCGCCCTTGATCGCACTGCGGCTCATGTCCAGCGCAGTCTGGCCGGGGGTGCCGAGAACGGCGCCTGAGCAGTCGATGTCGCCGCCGATCTGCGAGGCGATCAGCCGGATCTCGCCTTCGATGCGCGCGCTGCGCAGCACGACGCTGCCGCGGTTCTCGATTTCGTTGGCATCGATTGCAATGCCGTCAGTGCGGGTGACGGTGGCGCCGGCACAGTCGAGATCTGCGGCAAGCACTGCACCGGACAGGTTGATGCCGCCCCGTAGTGTCGCCCCCCGCAGCAGGACGTTGCGTGCCTCCAGGCTCGGGGCGAGCAGCGCGTAGCCGCTTGGTGCGCGAATGGTGGCGCCATCGCATTCAAGATTGCCGCCCAGACGCGACTGAACGAGATCAACCTCGCCAGTGACCTCCGCGCCGCGCAGATAAACGCCGCCGCGTGCCTCGAGCCGCTCAGCCTGGAGCCCGGGAAGCGAGGAGCCGTCCAGGAACAGGCGGTTGATGATCGCGGCCCTGAAGATCGGCGCGGCCTCGAAATGGCAATCGTTCAGGCCGATGTCGCGAAAGACGCGACAGGCTTCGAGATCGAGAACATCCGTGATCCAGGCGCCGCTGATCCTGACGCCCTTTTCGTGGGGCCGACAGCCTTCCTCGCCTCCGAGCATGAGAAAGCGCAGGAAGGATGCGCGAATGACCCGCGCCGGKCCAGGTTTCTCCGGGCGCGAGCCATCTCCCAGGCGGTCGAAAGTCCCGCTGAGAAGCTTGGCGACGACCTCCTCCTCTGCTGGCAGCAGGGGGCGGAAATCGTCGAGGCGCGCCGTCGCGATGGCCCATTGGGCCTGTTCTGCTCCCGCTCCGGCGCCCCAGTCCAGCGTCATGTGGCGGCCGGAGGAGCCGCTTCGGCACTGGCGCTGGCGCTGGCTGCCAGCGCCTCACGCAGCGCAGCCTCCTTGGTCTCGTCGAAGGAGGTGCTCATCAGCGTGCCGCCGACGCCCTTCAGGTCGGCAAGGACCTTGTCGGTGGTCATCTTGCGGATCAGCAGGAAGAGCCCGGCGGTGTTGGGCTGCAAGGCGCTGGCCGCGTCCTTCATGAACTGGTCGTTGATGCCGACATCGCTGAGCTTTCCGCCCAACGCGCCTGAGGCCGCACCGAGAGCCGTGCCCAGCAGCGGGGCGAGGAAGATGAAGCCGATCAAGGTGCCCCAGAGGGCGCCCGACGCTGCGCCTGCCGCCGTCAGGTTCATCATCTGGTTGAGTTTGACCTGTCCCTTCTCGTCCTTGACGACGACAACGGCGTCGCCGAGCTCGATCAGATATTCGCGCTGGAGGGAAAGGACCTTCTGACGGACCTCTTCGGCCTTTTGTTCGGTCGGGAAGCCGATGAAAACCAGATCGCTCATGAGTGCAGCTCCATTGCTGAGGGGGAGGGGAGGGAAAGGCCATTCGGCGACGCTGCTTCCGCGGCGCGGCCGATGAGGAATTCGGCGAGCAGTGGTACCGGCCGGCCGGTCGAGGCCTTGGTGGCGCCGGAGATCGACGCGGTGCCGGCAATATCCAGATGGGCCCAGGGATAGGCCCTGGCGAAGCGGGCGAGAAAGCAGGCGGCGGTGATCGCGCCGGCCGCAGGCCCCCCGAGATTGCTGGTATCGGCAAAGCTGCTGCCGAGCTGGCCGAAATAGTCGTCCCAGATCGGGAGCTGCCAGACACGATCGCCCGACACGCCCCCGCATCTCAGGAGTTCCGCAGCGAGCGCATCGTCATTGGCGAAGAGGCCGCTCGCATGCGAACCCAGCGCCACGACGCAAGCCTCGGTCAAGGTCGCGACATCGATGACGCAGGCCGGCGAGAAGCGCTCGGCATAGGTCAGGACATCGCACAGCAGCAGCCGCCCCTCGGCCTCGTGGGTCCGGATCTCGATGGTCTGGCCCGACATCGAGGTGACGATGTCGCCGGGGCGGCTGGCGCTGCCGCCCGGCATGTTCTCGGCCGCGGCGATCAGTCCAACGACATTGATCGGCAGCTCCAGTCGGGCGACCGTACGCATCACCCCCAGAACGCAGCCGGCACCGCTCATGTTGAACTTCATTTCGTCGGGGTCGCCTCCCGGGGTCAGCGGCGTGCCTCCGATATCGAAGGTGATGCCCTTCCCGACGAGGACGATCGGCCGGCTCCGGCTCTTGCGTCCATTGGACTGCATCACGACGAGCTTGCAGGGATTGGCGGAGCCCCTGCCGACGACCAAAAAGGCGCCCATGCCGAGCGCTTCGAGATCCTCGCGCTCCAGGACTTCGACATTGAAGCCGAACTCCCTCCCCATCTCCTTCGCGGTGCTGGCGAGATAGGCGGGGGTGCAGATATTGCCCGGCAGATTGCCAAGATCCTTCGCCAAGGCGACGCCTTCGGCGACCGCGATGCCCTGCCGCAGCGCGCCGAGGAGTTCCGAGGTGAGGGTCTGCGGAACGAGCAGCATGATGCTGCGCACTGGGCGGGGCCGCGCGATCTGGCGGCGAGGATGGGTTCCGGGCAGGACGAAGACGTATCCGCCATCGGCCAGAATTTGCGCAGCCTGTTGAACCTGCCAGTTCAAGCTGCGCTTGGGGACCTCGTGTTCGGCCAGGGCGATGACGGCTTCGGCGACGACGCTCTCCGCGATGATCTTCGCCGTTGCCGAAAGAGCCCGCAGATAGGCGCGGTCGGAGAAGGCTTCGGGCTTGCCGAGGCTGACGAGCAGGATGCGGGTCGCGACGGAGCCCGGCAAATGATGGAGCAGCAAGGTTGCGCCGGCGGCCTCGCCAAGTTCGCCGCGCCCGACAATCGCGGACAGCTTGCCGGCTGCCCGTTCGTCGAGACGCCGCGCCGACCCGACCAATGCGCCGCCGCTGAATACGCCGACGACGAGGAGTTCGGTTCTGAGTCTTTCAGCCTCGCCGACCGCGGGGATGATCTCCATAGAATGTCTCCGAGAGGACATCATGGCATCGCTTGACTGGTGAATGGTGTGATCCTGCCAGGATACCCTCTGGTTGCAGGGGTCCGCCCGCGGCGGAGAAGGGGCCTCATGCGTCACGAAGGCGGGAGCGCCGGGCTTCCCGGCGGCCGGGCCGCCGCCGCAGTGCGGCCGGCCTCGCGCGCGGCGGGAAGCGGCTGCACGCGTTGGCCTGGGTGCAACGCCTGAATACCTCCGGAGACGATGACGTCGCCGGGCTCGAGCCCCTGCGAGACGATGACGAGGCCGGGGTCGAAGCGCAGGACGTCGACATTGCGCAGCGAGACCGTCGACTTCACGGGGTCGACGATCCAGACTGCCGGCGACAGGTCCTGCTGGGTCAGGGCGCTGGCCGGAACGGAGACGATGGAGGCCGAGGTGAGCTCCATGGTCCCGACCACGGTCGATCCCAGCCGCATCTCCTCCGGCGGATCGATCAGGCCGATCCTGACCGCAAAGGTCCGGGTCACGGGGTCGGCTTGCGGGGCCACCTCTCGGACACGGCCAAATGCGCGCACTGTCGGAGCCTCGGCGAGAGCGACCCGGATCGGAGTGTCGCCTTCCAGCGTTTCCAGCAGCGTGGCGGGCACGTTGAAGACGGCGTCACGGCCGTCTTCGCGCGCCAGTTGAAGCACGACTTGCCCAGCCTGCACGACTTCGCCGGGCTCGATGCTGCGCGCGGTTACGACGCCCGAGACGCCTGCGCGCAATTCGGTGAAGCCAAGCCGGTCCTGTGCCAGCTCGACTTGCGCTTCGGCGTCCTCGAGCTGGGCCTGCGCGGCCTCTTGCGCCTTGAGCGACTGATCGAAACGAGGCCGGGTGGTGAAGCCCTGCGCCATCAGCCGTTCCTGACGCTCGAACGTGTTTCGCGTCGTGTTCACCTCGCCGCGGGCCGCTTCGAGCGTTGCCTTGGCGGCCGTCAGAGCGTTGCGTTCGAGCGAGGGGTCAAGGCGGGCAACGATCTGTCCGGCTGCGACGCGATCTCCGACATTGACCGGCCGCTCGGCGACACGGCCGCCGATGCGGAAGCCGAGTCCGACATTCTTCTCGGCCTGGATCTCGCCGCTCAGCTTGATGTCGTTGGCGAGTTTGCCGGCCTCGACCTTGACCACGCGGACCGGGCGGCCCTCCGAAGGGGCGGCCTCCTGGTTCTGGCAGGCAGCGAGCGCCAGGACGAACATCGAGGCGGCAGCGGCGCGGAGAATGCGCGTGGCCGAGGGCTGGAACCGGATGGCTGAGATCGGTCTCATCGCGAAGAAACTCCCGCAGCGGCCGTCGCCCGGGCTTTCGTCTTGCTCGGTGTGGGCGAGCCTGCGCCGAAGACGGCGACATAAAGCACGGGCAGCAGGATGAGAGTGAGGACGGTCGCGACCAGGAGGCCGCCCATGATGGCGAAGGCCATCGGGCCCCAGAACACCGTTGGGGCGATCGGGATCATGCCGAGCACCGTCGAGACCGCCGTCAGCATGATAGGCCGGAAGCGCGTGCTGCTGGCGTCGAGCGCCGCCTCGACGACACTCTTGCCGCTGGCCCGCTCGGCCTCGATCTGGCCGACCAGGATCACCGCGTTCTTGGTGATGATGCCGATCAGCGCCAGGATGCCGAGCAGGGCGACGAAACCCAGTGGCTTGCCCGACACGAGCAGTGCGCTGACCACGCCGATGAGGCCGAGAGGCGCGATGCTGAGCACGATAGCGAACAGTCTGAAGCTCCGCAGCTGGGCCATCAGCACGGTGAACATGATCAGCAGCATGACCGGCACGACAGCAATGACCGAGGATTGCGACTTGGCGCTTTCCTCGACGGTTCCTCCGACGGCGATGCTGTAGGCGGGCGACAACGTCTTCCGCAGCGCGTCGATCGAGGGCTGCAAGGCGGAGACGACGGTCTCCGGCAGCGTTCCGGGCTTGACGTCCGCGGCGACTGTCAGGTTCGGAACCCGGTCGCGCCGCCAGATCAGCGGCGCGTCCAGCCCGTAGCTGAACGTCACGAACTGCGACACCGGCACGGAGCGTCCACCGGGCAACGCGACCTGCATGGTCCGCAGCGTATCCAGCGAGACGCGGTCGGCGTCCTGGGCCCGCACGACGACATCGACGAGATAGATATCGTCGCGCACCTGGGTCACGACTGTGCCGGAAACGACGGTGTTCAGGATCGCCGCAAGCGCTTGCGAACTCAGGCCGAGGCGGCGTGCCTCATCCTGATCGACGCGCAGGCGCAGCTCGCGCGCAGGCTCGATCCAATCGAAATTGATCTGCTCGGTCTTGGGGCTCGTCGCGACGACCTGAGCCAGCTTCATCGCGATCGAGCGCACCTCGGCGATGTCGGGCCCGCTGACGCGGTACTGCACGGGCCAGCCGACCGGCGGCCCGAGTTCGAGCGGATAGACGCGCGCGACGACATTCGGAAACTCCTTGGCCAGGAGCTCTTCCAGCTTGGCCTGCAGGCGGTCGCGAGCCGGCACGTCCTTGGCGACGATGACGGCCTGGCTGAAGAAGTCGTTGGGCAATTGCGCATTGAGCGGCAGATAGAAGCGGATTGCGCCGCGCCCGACATAGGTGCTCCAGCGATCGACATCCGGGTTGCCCTTGAGTGCCGCGTCGAACCGGGTCGCGAGCTGCTCGCTCGCATAGATCGAGGCGTTCTGCGGCAGTGTCAGGTCGACCAGAAGCTCGGGCCGGTCGGAGGCGGGGAAGAACTGGCGGGGCACCAGCGGCAGGGCGAGGACGGAGGCGACGAACAATGCGAGCGTCACCGCGATGGTCGCCCAGCGCAGCCTGATGGCCCCGGACAGGAGCTGCCGGAAGGTTCGTTCGACCCTGCCGGGGCCGGCATTGCTCGATGCCGGATCCGGCGCCTTCAGCATCGCGACGCCAAGCACCGGTGCAAAGATCACCGCCACGAACCAGGACACCACCAGGGCGATGCTGACCACRGCAAAGAGGGTGAATGTGTATTCGCCGGCCGAACTTGCTGCAAAACCGATCGGCACGAAGCCGGCGATCGTCACCAGGGTTCCGGCAAGCATCGCCATCGCATATTTCTTGAAGGCGTAGGTCGCAGCCTTTGCCTTCTCCTCGCCGGCGGCGAGACGCGTCACCATCGCGTCGGTCGTCGTCATGGCGTCGTCGACGAGCAGGGCGAGCGCGATGATCAGCGCACCGAGCGAGATCCGCTGCATGTCGATGCCGGCAACGAGCATCACGGCGAAGACCACCGCGAGCGTCAGCGGAATGGACAGCGCAACGACCAGGCCGGGGCGCACGCCAAGGCTGATGAAGCTCACCGCCATGATGATCGCGATCGACTGCCAGAGCGAGGTCATGAAATCGTCGATCGCGTGATCGACCGTCACGGCCTGATCGGCGACCAGGCGCGGCTCGATGCCGAGCGGCAGATTGGCGGTGATGGTCGCCATTGCACGCTGGATATTCTTGCCAAGCGCCAGGATATCGCCGCCATCGCGCATCGCGATGCCCAGTCCGATCGCTTCCCGTCCGTTGACGCGGAACATCGGCTGAGGCGGATCGGCATGACCGCGGCGCACGGTGGCGATGTCCGCGAGGCGAACCATGCGATCGCCGACGGGGAAATTGACGTTCAGCAGATCGGCTTCCGACTGGAAGGCGCCCGAGACGCGCAGCGAGACCTTCTCGTCCTCAGTCTGGATGATGCCGGCGGGGCGCACGACGTTCTGGCTCTGCAGGGCGCCGAGCAGGGCCGAGCGATCGATGCCGAGATTGGCGAGTTCCCTGACGGAGAATTCGACGAAGATGCGCTCGTCCTGGGCGCCGATGATCTCGATCTTCGAGACGTCTGGCACGAGGAGCAGGCGCGAACGGGCTGCTTCGACATGGTCGCGCAGCTCACGGCTGGTGAAGCCATCTGCGGTGAAGCCGTAGATGATGCCGAAAGTGTCGCCGAAGCGATCGTTGAAGAACGGCCCGACCGCACCCTGGGGCAGGGTATGGCGGATGTCCCCGACGAGATTGCGGACCCGGTACCAGGTGTCCTGCACGTGGCGCGCCGGGACCGACTGCTTCAGGTTGACGAAGATCGTCGTCACGCCGGGCGTAGTGAAGCTGCGGACGAAATCGAGGCCGGGCGTTTCCTCGAGCTGGCGCTCGAGCCGCTCGGTGATCTGCGTCAGCGTGTCCTCCATGGTCGCGCCCGGCCAGGCCGCCGAGACGACCATCGACTTGATGACGAAGGAGGGGTCTTCATTGCGGCCAAGCCGCACGAAGGCGAGCACGCCGGCCGCGACGGCGACGATCATGAGATAGATCACGACCGAGCGGTTCTTGAGGGCCCATTCCGAGAGGTTGAAGCTCATCGTGTTTCCGTCCCGGTCAGCCGCACATGCTGGCCTTCCTGCAAAAGGCTCGCGCCGGCCGTGACAATAACATCGCCAAGTGCCAGGCCCTTGCCGATCAGGGCCGTCGCGGGGTCGGCGCTGAGGACGTCGAGCTTGCGCAGCGACACGGTGAGCGTCTTGGGATCGACGACCCAGGCTCCGGTATCCTGCTCGCGGCGCACCAGCGCCGTCGACGGTATGGTAATGGCCGAGGCTTCGCTGCCGCGGATCGTGCCGAGGACCGCGGTCCCGAGCCGGTAGGACTGCGGAGGCTCTGAGAGGCCGACCCTGACTCGGAAGGTCCGCGTCACCGGGTCGGCCTGGGGCGAGACCTCGCGTACCCGGCCCCTGACGGTGGTGCCGGGATCGCCGGTGAGCGCGACATACACGCGCGCATCGGCCGGCAGCGACGACCTCGCCCGGCTCTGCGCCGATCCTGGTCACGACGCCTGGTGCATCGGCCTTCAAGGTGGTGAAGCCGACGACATCTTCTGCGGAATTGACGCGGGCTTGTGCGGCGTCGACCTGAGCCCGGGCAGCCGTGCGCCCCTGCTCGGCAGCCTCGAAATCAGCCTGCGTCGTGACATTGCGCTGGAGCAGATGGCTCTGGCGCTGCAACTGGTTGTCGGCCTTTCTCAGAAGGCCCTGAGCAGCCGTGAGTGCCGCCCGCGCCGAACGCAGTTCGTTGAGTTCGTTCTCGGGGTCGAGGCGGGCAACGACCTCTCCCTCGCGTACCGTCGCGCCGACCGCGACGCGCCTCTCCGCCAGCCGGCCACCGATGCGGAAGGAGAGCGACGCCTGGTCCTGCGCTTCGATATGGCCGGTGAAATTGATGTCCGCTGCCTGGCGGGGCTCGTCGACCGTGATCGTGCGGACGATCCGCACGGGCGGCGGGGCCTCGTCGGCCTCGCGCTGGCAGGCTGCGGAGGCGAGTGCAATGACGGTCAGCGCGGCTGCATGCAGAGACCGGGAGGGACCAGGGCCGCGACGCACGCTCATGCCTTCGGCCCTCGCAGCGCCGCCCTCGCACACGGCGGAGTTCTTGCAACGATCCTGCCATTCGCGGGGAACGGGTTCTCTCGCAAGCCGTTCAAAAGCATCATGTTCTTCCTCTGGCAACCGCGAGGCAGAGGCCGTGGAACCTCGGGCGCAAGACAAGTGTCCGTCGCCAATCTCTTCGGGCGGCAGGGACGGACGCTACCAACAGTCCGGGAAGCGCGGATTAGCTCAGAATCCCAACTCTGCGCTGGTCATCCCAATTTTGGGACAGGGTACTCGGCGTCCGGAGGTCCTTGCTGCGGAGCCGTATCCTCCCGTCTCAGGCTGGCTGCGACAGGGATCAGCAAGAGGAAGCCGATGCCGGAAGCGATCGCCATCAGGCCATAAACATGCTCCCCCCACGAGCCGTAGAGATAGCCGGCAAGGGTCGTCAGAGCCGCCATCACCCCGGCCCATCCGGCGGCAAGCCAGGCCTGAGCCTGGGCCAGCATGCTGCGCGGCGCGAACTTCGCGAGCAGAAAGATGCTGCCCAGATGCGTCGCGCCGAAGGTCAGGCCATGCGTCAGCTGCAGCAGGACGACGAAGGCTATATCCGGGTCGAGAGCCATGCCGGCCCAGCGCAATGTGGCGACAGCGCCGCTGGCGGCGAGCAGGACGCCTGCTCCGGCCGAGCCGCGGATGACGTATCCGAGCAGGCTGAAGAATGTGATCTCCGACGCGATGCCCGCCGCCCAGAGGCTTCCCATGGTACCCCCGGAAATGCCGAGGCTTTGCCAGTGCAACGTGCTGAACCCGTAGACGGCAGCGTGGCTCGCCTGGACGAGTGCCGCCCCGGCAATCGTCAGGATCAGCAGATGCGGCCTCTCCACCAACCCGGCCCTCTCGTGGGGAGCGGCTGATCTCTCCGGCAGGCGAATGGTTGCGGCGGCGACCGTGGCAAGCGCGGTCGCAAGCGCCGACAGCAGCAACATTCCGATGATGGACGAGATCGGCAGCCAGTCGAGCATCCAGCCCGCCGAGAGGTTGGCGAGCGCAAAGCCCGCCGAGCCCCACAGGCGAATCCGCCCGTAGCGCAGCTCTGCCGAGCGCAAGCCCTCGAGGCTGCGCAGGGTTACGGCATCGGTGAGGGCGATCAGTGGACCCTGGGCGAGCGCGATCGCAATCACCAGCAGCAGGATTGGCAGGAAGCCCGCGGCAAAGGCGAGAAAACCTGTGCCGATGACGACAGCCACCGAGCAGGCAACCAGCGCAATGGTCATGCGCACGCTCCGGTCCGCGAGGACGCCAACGACCGGATTTGCGATGATGCGGGTCAGCAGCGGTGCGGCAAGCACGATGCCGATCGCATCGTCACCAAGCGATTGCGCGCGCAGCCAGAGCGGAAAGAACGGCAGATTGACGCCGAGCTCGAAGAAAAGGGCCGCGTAGAGAAAGGAGAGGCGCCCCGTCGCCCCCTTCATGCCGAGAACCTCATGCTCTTCGGCTAGTCGGCAAGGCTGTGTGCGGCGCGTTCATCTCCGCTCCCTCCCGCTGCATCGTCCAGCGCCGCATCCTGCTGGGCAAGTCCAGATGGGAGCGAGGAGAATTTGGTCAGGTGCCGTTCGCGCGCCTCGGTGGGGCTGTAGCCGAACTCACGTCGGAACGCCCGGCTGAAGGTCGAATGATCGATAAAGCCCACTTCATTGCCGATGACGTGGATCGACAGGGCATCGCGAGTCGATGCGAGTCGGCGATGCGCCTCGCGAAGCCTTTCGCGATTGATGAAATGAGCCACGCCACCCGTGCTCTCGAACAGCCGGTAGAGCTTGGAGCGGGACATCGCCATGAGGCGCGCYAGCCGCTCGGGACCAAACTCGGGGGAGGCCATGTTCTGCCGGACGACGCGCCGGGCACGATCGATCAGAAGGGAGGTCAGCGGCACCTCCGCAGCCTCGGAACGTTCGACCCGCGGCGCGATGCAGGCCGCGACCAGCGAACGCGTCGCGGTGGCGAGGCCCTGCGCATGCTCCACCGAGATATGCGGCAGTTGTCGGGCGAGGTTCTCCATATAGCCCGTGAGCAGCGCCCCGAGTTCGGGATTGATTTCCAGATCGTGCGCCCGCTCGAAATCGACGAGTTCCTCCTGGCAAAAGTTACGAGGCAGGAACAGCGTCAGGACTTCCGTGTCCTCGGCCTGGCCTTCGAACGGCATGGCGAGCGAGCGGAAGCTGAGATTGCCTTGCCGCTCGGGGGGGCTCAGGGAAAGCAGGTTGCACTCAGGCGAACAGGAATGCGCGAGCACGACGCACCAATGATCCATGAAGGACCGCGGCCTGTGCCGCCAATGGCGAGCGGGGGCGTCGGCGTAGAGCGTCCTGGTCAGAACGACGTCGCCGAAGCTCCACGAGGAGAACTCGGCGTCGAATGGCTCGGACGCGTTCGGCGTAGGCAAGAGATCGATCGTCTCGGAGAGCAGAGAACGCCACGCGTCGAACTGATCCTCCGCGGGCAGTCCCTTGGTCGAGAAGTTCTGAACGAAGACCGCTCCGCCCGGGATCCCTGAATTGGTACTAGAGAGAGCCGACACGGCATTCTCCTCGCGATAGCGTTACGTTAATCTTGGCCCCGCGTACCAACGGGAGGTCAATGTTTCTCAGTTCCGTGAAGAAACTGTGACGCTCGGAGCTAGCAATGGCAAGCAATAAACCGCCGAGAATTGTCGTTATCAGGAGGAAGCAGGTGGTCCTCTTGCGGCACTTGGCTCGCTACTGGCGCGGGGACGCTGCGTCGAAGACGCGAATCGGCGCGGTAACGATCAGGCTGGCGGCCGAACCGAGCGCATCCGCAGCCATCAGCGGAGTGGAAACGTCGGAATCGGTGATGACCTGGCCTTGGAGCAGCCGGCCTCCAATGAGGCGGACCGCATCGGGGCTGGCGGCAAAGAGGTCGTGATTGATGCGGTCGCCGGCATTGATGGCGCTGAGATCCAGCACCGTGATGCCTGACAACCCCGCCAGCTGCTGCTGGTACTCGTCGCGCGTCAGGTCGATGCCGCCGAGGCGCGTCGCTCCGCGGGAAATGAAGCGGGAGAGCTGCAGCGCCCTGTCGTTCTGCGAGACGAAAAGCGTGATCTGCGGACGCTGGGAGCCCATGTCCTCGACTTGCCGGCGAAACACGCCGACATCGAGATCGGGCGAGGCCAGAATGAGATTGTTGATCTTCCGGGGGACGCCGCCCTGCTCGAGAGCGATCTGCCTGACGGCCTCGACGGCAGGCCAGCTCCCCATGGAATGGGCGAGGATGACGATTTCGCCGACAGAGGGGCTACTTGCAGCCGCCTTCAGCAGATAAGCGAGATCCGAGCGGGAATACGATGCATTGTCGAAATCCCGGCTGTAGTCGAGCAGATGGCCGCGCGACGGCCACGAGAACAGGACCGGGGACGCATCGGCATCGGCGTCATGGGTCAACTGCGCGAAACGAAAGACGGCGCGGTCGAACGGCGTGTTGAAGCCGTGGACGAAGACGAAGACCCGGCGCTTGCGCCCGCCCGTCGACTTGAACCATTTGACGAGGTCCGTCTTGGCGACCGGCGCGGTCGAGGTGACGACAAAATCCGKTGCCGCATTGCCGGGAGCCGTGCGCGGCAGCTGGATGGTACCGACCTCCCGATCCTTGGGGATCGAGACGACGATATTGCTGAACGAGACCGTATCTCCGCGCTCGCCGCTGAACAGAACACCCGCTTCCGCCGAGGGAGCGCGCGTCGTCGCGGCAAGCATGTTCACACGGTCGGTACCGGCAACGGGCTCGACAGGTTGAAGCAATCCGCGTGGCGCCGAAGCGCAAGCACTGAGGCCGAACGCGACGGCAAGTCCCGCCAGGCTCATCCCCAAGGTGTCGAGGCGGCGGCCCATGGTCAAAGAGCCCCAGGATTCGGGCGCGCGCCAAGCATTGCACGCAGTAACGGGCTTACCGAATTGCTCTTGCATGCCTTACCGTGCGTCGGTGTCACGTCGACGTCCCCAATCTGCAAATAGGAGATCGGAGGATCTCGAGCGGCTGTGTCAGGATAAAGAACCCATCCGGAGGCAGCAAGCTTGCCGTCAACTTTGGGACAGGCGGTCCAAGCTTTGGGATTCTGTGCCGATGCCCTCGGCGCGCAGGGAATTAAGTTGCCGGTATGACCGCCTCGGCAACGATTCCGGCGGCACACCTGCTCATCGCGACCCCCCGTGGGGCCGAAGTCCAAGGCTTAGGGGAGGGCAAGACATGTCTACCGGGAACGTCGCGTCAAAGACAACGATGCAGAGATTTCTCGATACGGTCGAGAAAGTGGGGAACATGGTTCCCCATCCCGTCGTCATCTTCCTCATCCTCATCGCCATCGTCATGGTGCTGTCGGCCGTGCTCAGCCTGTTCGGCGCGGCGGTCACCTTCGAGCGCATCAATCCCGACACCCATAAGGTCGAGATGGCGAGCACGGCGATACGCAGCCTGCTCAACGTCGAAGGCATTCGCTTCATCTATTCGTCGCTGATTCCGAACTTCATGAGCTTCACCGCCGTGGGGCTGATGATCGTCGCGATGATCGGGGCCGGCGTGGCCGAGGAATCCGGCCTGGTGACGGCGCTGATCCGGAAGCTCGTCATCGTGTCGCCGGGTTGGGCGCTGACCTATATCCTGGCCTTCGTCGGCATCCTCGCCAGCATTGCCGCGGATGCGGGCTATCTGGTCCTGATCCCGCTCGCCGGCATTGCCTATCTCGCCGTTGGGCGTCATCCGCTCGCCGGCCTCGCGCTCGGCTTTGCTGCCGTGGCCGGAGCCTTCACGGTCAATATGCTGATCAAGCCGCTCGACGCCGTTCTCGTCGAGTTCACCAATGACGCCGCCCATCTCGTTGATCCGAACCGCTCGATCGGCCTGGCTTCCAATGTCTGGTTCTCGATCGCCTCGGTGCTGTTCCTCACCGTCGTCATCGCCTTCATCACCGACCGGATGATCGCACCGCGCCTTGGCGTCTACGATCCGAAGCTGGCGGCCGAAGGCACCACGACGGAGCAGGGCGCTTCGTTGTCCGATCAGGAAACGCGTGGACTGCGCTTCGCGGGGCTCGGCCTGCTCGCGCTGGTTGCGGTGTTCTGTCTGTTGACACTGCCGCCGGGGGCGCCGCTGCGCAATCCGACAACCGGCGAGCTGATCGGCAACTCGCCCTTCATGAACGGGCTGATCGCACTGATCATGCTGATGTTCCTCACCACGGGCTGGGCCTATGGCATCGGAGCCGGGACCTTGCGGACGTTGCCGGAGGTGATCGCGGCGATCGAGAAGTCGATCAAGAATCTCGGCGGCACGATCTTCCTGTTCTTCGTGCTGAGCCAGTTCGTCGCCTATTTCACCTATACCAACATGGGCACCGTCATGGCGCTCAGCCTGTCGGGCGTCCTGCAGTCGGCCAATATCGGCGCGCTGCCGCTGCTGCTCGGCTTCATCGTCGTGGTCGCGATCATCGACCTGCTGCTGACCGGCGCGATTGCAAAATGGGCGATCTTCGCGCCCGTCTTCGTGCCGCTGCTGATGAAGCTCGGCGTCGAGCCGGAAGCGGTGCTGGCCGCCTATCGCGTCGGCGATTCCCCGATGAACGCGATCACACCGCTCAACGCCTATTTCGCCCTCGTCGTGGGCTTCGCCCAGAAATACGACAAGACCGCAGGTGTCGGCACGATCGTCTCCCTGATGCTGCCCTATGTCGTCTGGATGTTCGTGTTGTGGACGGCGCTCTTCGCGGTCTGGAAGATGCTCGGCCTGCCCTGGGGCTTGTGACGGCCGGTCGCGCAGCCCGAAACGAAATAACCCTGACCTGATCGGATGGACATCATGAGCAGCCCCTCAATCCCCCTCGACGTCGCAAGTGCCATCGACCACCTGATGAATTTCCTCTCGGTCGAAGGCGTGACCGGTCAGGAAGCCAAGATCGGGGCTGCGGTCAGCGAGGCGCTGAAGAAGGTCGGGGTGCCGGCATCCGCGATCCGCTTCGACGATGCCAACAAGCGCATCCCGGTGCCGACGGAGACCGGCAATCTCTTCGTCGATCTGCCGGGCACGCGGCCGGGGCCACGCCTGCTGTTCTCCACCCATCTCGACACCGTGCCGCTTTGCGCCGGCGCCAAACCTCGGCGTGAGGGCGACCGCATCGTCTCCGACGGGACGACCGCGCTCGGCGGCGATGCCCGCACCGGCGTCGCGCTCCTGGTCGTGCTCGCCGAGACGCTGATCAAGCACAAGCTGCCGCATCCGCCGATCACCCTGCTCTTCACCGTCCGCGAGGAGAGCGGGCTGCATGGTGCCCGTGAACTCAACCCGGCCGATCTCGGCGGGGCTGCGATGTGCATCAATGTCGATGGCCAGCTCGCCTCGGAGCTGCTCGTCGGTGCAGTCGGCCAGGAGAACTGGGAAGTCGAGATCAAGGGCAAGGCATCCCATGCCGGCGTCGCGCCGGAAAAGGGCATTTCGGCGACGCTGGTCGGCGCCATCGCGATCGCCGAGGCACAGCGTGCCGGCTGGTTCGGCAAGGTCGTCAAATCCGACGGCCACGGCACCAGCAATGTCGGCATTTTCGGCGGCAAGGGCGGCACGGTCGCGGCCGGCGATGCGACCAATGTCGTCACCGACTACGTCTATATCCGCGGCGAGGCGCGCAGCCCGGAGGCTGCCTTCGCGACCAAGATCGCGAACGGCTACAAGGAGGCCTTCGCCAAGGCGCAGGGCGAGGTGAAGGATCACGAGGGCAACACCGCGGAGGTGAAGTTCAGCCAGAAGCCGGCTTACCCCCCCTTCGAACTGGGCCAGGATGCTCCGGTGGTGAAGCGTGCCACCAAGGCGCTCAAGCTGCTGGGCATCGAGCCGACCTATCTGTTCTCCAATGGTGGTCTCGACGCCAACTGGTTTGACAAGCACGGGGTTCCGACCATCACCATCGGCGCCGGGCAGGCCGAGATCCATACCATCAAGGAGTATGTGAATCTCACCGAGTACGAAAAGGGTTGCCGCATTGGTATCCTGATGGCGACCCTGGAAGACTGAGGCCTTGGCTGGGTGCGGTGTGCCGGGGCGTAGACTGCGCCGGCATGCTGCGCCCTACGCATTTCTGCGGCCTGGCAGGGCCCAATAGGGAGCTGAGCGATTGAGCCCGATAGCCTATACCGGCACCATCATCGCCGTTGCCGTGGTCTTGTTCATCTGGAACAAGATTCCCGTCGTTCTGGTCGCGATGGGAGTAGCGCTTGCCCTTTGGGCGACCGGGGTCCTGACCCTGCCCCAGGCTCTGGGCGGTTTCGGCGACCCCGCCGTCATCTTCATCGCCTCGCTCTTCGTCGTCAGCTCCGGGCTCGAGGTCACCGGCGTCACCGCCTGGGCAGGCCAACTCCTGATCAAGGGAGCGGGCGAGGAAAGTCGAACCCGCCTTCTGATTCTCACCATGATTCTCGTTTCGCTGCTGACCGCGGTGATCAGCCTCAACGGCGCCGTCGCTGCATTGCTGCCGGTTGTTGTCGTCATCGCGGTTCGGCTCAACCGCAATTCTTCGCAACTGCTGATGCCGCTGGTCTTCGCCGCGCATGCGGGTTCGATGCTGGCGCTGACGGGAACTCCCGTGAACGTGCTGGTCTCCGAGGCCAGTAGCGATGCAGGGATGGGTAGCTTCGGTTTCTTCGAATTCGCGCTGGTCGGCGTGCCGCTGCTGGCGGGCACGATGGCGATCATCATCCTCTTCGGCCAGCGCCTGCTGCCTGAGCGCAATGGCGCGACCATGCCCGCCGATTTCAGCCGGCATGCCAAGACGCTGGTCGAGCAATACGGCCTTGCCAGCGGCATCTATCAGATGCGCGTGCGTGCCAGTTCGCCTTATCTCGGCGCTGCGCCCGCCAGCATCGACCTGTCGGCCTATCCGGGGCTGCAGCTGGTCGCCATTCAGGAGGGCGAAACCGCAAGCCCCATCCGTCGCTCGGTCATTGCCGATGGCGATCATCTTTTGGTTCGCGGTGAGGCTGACGCGGCCGCGACACTGGCGGCGGAGATGCATCTCGCCTTCCGTGAGGAGGCAAAGCAGGGGCAGGGCGCGGAGACGCTGTTCAACCAGCGCTCCGGTCTGGCCGAAGTCGTGATCCCGCCGCGCTCCGGCCTGATCGGCCAGACCGTTTTCCCGGGGATGGTCACCGACAGTGGCGATCTGATCGTTCTGGCCGTGCAGCGCGCGGGGGCGGAACTCGCCGCCGCGAATGCAACCAAGGATTCCGGTGGCATCGTGCTGCAAGCCGGCGATACCATGCTGCTGCAGGGCACCTGGAAGGCGCTCGACGTCCATCTCGACGATCCCGATGTCCTCGTCGTGAGCTCGCCCGAACTGGTGCGCCGTCAAGCCGTGCCGATGGGCCCCGGCGCGAAGCAGGCCGTCATCATTCTCGTCGCGATGGTTCTGCTGCTTGCCACAGGCGTCGTCCCGCCCGCCGTCGCAGGTTTGCTGGCTGCAGGCGCGATCATCCTGTCGGGCATCATGAATGTCGAGCAGTCCTACCGCGCGATCGGCTGGACCACCGTGATCCTCGTCGGCGCGATGATGCCGCTCTCGACCGCGATGGTGGAAACCGGTGCGGCGAAGCTGATGGCCGAGCGGCTCGTCTACATGGTTGGCGATGCCGGCCCAGTCGCCTTGCTTGCGGGTCTGTTCGTGCTGACTGCCGTCATGGGGCAGTTGATCAGCAATACCGCGACCGCGCTGATCGTCATCCCGATCGGGGTGGCCGCTGCCGCCAGCATGGGGATTTCGCCGCGGCCGGTCTTGATGAGCACGGCCGTTGCCGCCGCCGGAGCTTTCCTCACCCCGATCGCGACGCCGACCAATCTGATGGTGATGGGGCCAGGCGGCTATGCCTTCAGCGATTACTGGAAGCTCGGCCTGCCGCTGCTGATCTGGTTCTTCGTGGTGGCCGTCTTCATCGTTCCGCTCATCTGGCGCTTCTGAATTCTGTCCGACTGCCGAGAGTTTTCGCCGAGCTCGCGGTCAAAGCGGGCGGAGCAGGAACGATCGGCCGTGACAGCGGCCGATCGATTGCCTGGCGTGGTGATGCGCCGGGTCAACATTTGGCTTGAGGCCAAGGAGGATCAATTGGTTGATATTCGCGGAGCAGCGCTCGCTGCTGGGATGGTTATCGGAGCACTGTGTTCGGGCACTGCCTTTGCTGCCCCGGTATCATCGGCTGGTAGCGTTGCCACCAATCCCGGCGTCGAACTCGCACAATGGCACCGTTCGCCCCCGCGGCATGTCGCGCCACGCCATGGCCGCTGCTGGTGGGAAAACCGTCGCGTGCGCGACCATCGTGGCCGCTGGGTCGTCCGCCGCGTGCAAGTCTGCCGCCGCTGACCGGGCAATCCGGGGCGCGCCCCGGACCAGTGCGGGCGGTCGCCGCGCAGGGATGACGCCGCGTAGTGACGTATGTCCAGCTGGCCTTGGGGCCAGGATGCAGACGCCGAGAAGCGCCAAGAACTCCCACGCTTCTCGGCACACCACATCTGATCGGCAGGAGCTGCCGCTACCCCGGACTCAAACTCCGAACCACACAGATCCAGGATCCTCCGGCCTTCGGGCGTCGCTCGATCCTCCGAGACGGTCGCGTGTGATGACAGTGTCGCCGGCTCTCTTGCATTGAGAGCGATGTCGCGATGGATGCACCGATAACCCAAGCAGACATCACCCCGCTCTTCTAAGCCACGTCCCTCCCTGAATGATGCTGCCGAAAGAGCGGCCAGAACGGCTGATCTGCTCGGAATTGGGCGATATCGAGCATCTTGTTCGGTCGGCGCGGGGTCAAATCACATAGCCCCCGTGCTGCTACTCGCGGTGCCCGGGACGGTCTATCGCCAACTTGGGCAGCCGATGACGATGAAAGGGGTCTGCGCAAGCCGATGACCAATCTGCCCGTCGGCACGCCAGGGGGACAGGCCCCATGCCAGAAGCCACCGCCCGACCAACAGCATGCATTGCTGCGTATTCTCGGCCTCGCCTGCTTCGGCTCTTCGCTTGGTGTGTTCCTGTTCGACCCGGTGCTGCCCATGCTCAGCCGGGATTTTGCGGTGCCTCGCAGCCAGGTTGTGGCCATGGCGACGGCGTTTGCGCTCGCCTATGCCCTGGCACAGCCGATTGCCGGTGCTCTCGGCGACCAACTCGGCAAATTGCGGGTGATGCGCGTCTGCCTCGGGGTGAGCGCGCTTGGCACATTGCTCGGCAGCCTTGCCTCCAGTTTCGAGCTGCTGCTCGCCACCCGGCTCGTCGTCGGCTTCTTCACGGCCGRCACATTCCCGCTGTGCTTTGCCATCCTCGCGGAGCGGATCGCGCCTGAGGGGCATCAGGAGGCTTTCGGCAAGGCCAGTGCGGTCTCGGTCACAGGGTCGCTGGCCGGGGCCGTCGGGTCCGGCTTCATTGCCGATGCGCTCGGCTGGCGCGGCAGCCTGCTCGTGGCCGGCCTGATCGGCCTGAGCTGTTTCGCTATCGTCACGGCGGCGCTGCGCGATACCCGCGAAGTCTCGTCATCGCGCGCCGGGTTCGGCTCGGCGTTCTCTGCCTATCGCAGGATTCTCGGGCTGGCGAGCGCCCGCCGCGATCTTGGGCTGCAGCTTGCCCTGACCGGACTGACACAGGGCTTGTTCCCGCACATTGCCTTTCTCGTCGGAGCCAGTGCGTCCACCGTCGGCATCGTGCTCTCCGGCTTCATGATCGGCAGCATTGCCTATGGGGTCAGCCTGCGCCGCACCCTGCGCTGGATAACGCCAGTCCATTTCACCCTGGCCGGCGGTCTGGTCATGGCGCTCGCCATGGCAAGTCTGAGTGCCCATCTTCCCTGGCCTTTGCAGTTCGGCGCATTGCTGGCATTCGGCTTCGCACTATCGCAGTGCAGCCATTCCACTTCAGACCTATCTGGCGACGCTGACCCCGCATACGCAGGGCGCGATGATGGCGTTGCACTCGATGGCGGCCATGCTCGGGCAGTCGGCCATGCCGCTGATCTATGCGGCAGGGTTCGACAGGGCCGGCATCATGCCGACCCTGCTTGTCTCGGCATGTCTGCTCGGCCTCTGCGCCGCGGCGGTCGCCTCAATCATGCATTCCAGCAAACGCTGCCGTTGAACCGAATCGTCGGGGGCGCGAGGGACGATGCATCTTCCGCCGCGCAGATCGAGGCGTTCCGCAACGTCATGATGACCGGCAGTAGGTCGGCCGCGATTTCGAGGCGGAGTTAGATCAACGGACCGGATATCGTATCCAGTCCGATGATCTAACCCTTTGTCCTTGCATCGGCTTTCCCGAAAACCGCAATCCACTTTTCGGGCCGATGCTTTAGTAGCGGCGCCGTTCAAAAGGCGACCTTGTCTGCCCCCTTGAGCTGCAGCAGTTCGCGCGCATCGTCCGGAGTCGCCAGCTCCAGTCCGAGACCTTCGATGATCTTCCGCGCCGCCCGGACCTGTTCGGCATTGGATTTTGCCAACTGTCCCGGCCCGATCCAAAGCGAATCCTCCAGACCGACGCGCAGGTTGCCACCCATCGCGACAGCCATTGCGGCGATCGGAAGCTGGTGACGCCCGGCGCCAAGCACCGACCAATGGTACTGGTCGCCGAAGAGCCGATCGGCCGTGCGCTTCATATGCGCGACATCTTCCGGGTGCGGCCCGATGCCGCCGAGCAGGCCGAAGACCGACTGGACGAAGAAGGGCGGCTTCACCAGCCCGCGATCGACGAAATGCGCCAGCGTGTAGAGATGTCCGATATCGTAGCACTCGATCTCGAAGCGCGTGCCGTTCTCGGCGCAGGTCGTCAGGATGTTCTCGATGTCCTGGAACGTGTTCTTGAAGATGCGGTCCTTCGAGCCTTCGAGATAGGGCTGCTCCCAATCATGCTTGAACGCCTTGAAGCGGCTCAGCATCGGATACAGACCGAAATTCATCGAGCCCATGTTGAGCGAGGCGACTTCGGGCTTGAAATGGGCGCAGGGTCGCAGACGCTCCTCGATACCCATGGTCGGCGCACCGCCCGTGGTGATGTTGATGACGCAATCGCTGCGCTGCTTGATCACTTTCAGGAAGGGCTCGAAGGCCTCGGGGGACTGGTCCGGCTTGCCGGTGACGGGATCGCGAGCATGGACATGCACGAGCGCCGCTCCCGCTTCGGCGGCGCCGACCGCAGCGTCGATGATTTCATCGGCGGTCACCGGCAGGTAAGGCGACATCGAGGGGGTGTGGATCGCACCGGTCACGGCGCAGGTGATCATGACTTTGCGGTTCTTGGCCACGGCGGCTCCCATCAGCGGTCAGGATGAAGGATTTCAGACGGGTTTGCGCGCGGCCGCGCGCTTATGGGCCTGCAGTGCGGCCAGCCGCGTGTCGCGCCAGTCGCTCAGGCGCTTCACCCGCTCGGCCGATTGCGTTCCGGGCCATTCGCTCATGACCGTGGCGACGGTTTCCGCGCCAAACGGGTCGCCGCCAACGGCTTGTGCCGCCATGGTCGCGATGGAGGCGCCGTAACGGGCGCAGTAATCGGGAATACCGCCGGGCGCGTTGAGCTCGATCGTCTCGAACGGCCCCATGAAGGACCAGCGCAGGCCGAGCCCGTCGCGGATCGTCTTGTCGACGTCTTCCGCACTCGCGACGCCCTCGCCGACGAGGCGAAAGGCTTCCGCCAGCAGCACGGCCTGCAGGCGGTTGAGGACGAAGCCCGGCTTCTCCTTGCGCAGCACGATCGGAACCTGCCCGGCCTGTTCATAGATCGCCTTGGCCCGGGCGAGGACGGCCGGATCCGTCCAGGGCGCCGGTGCAAGTTCGACGATGGGTACGAGATGCGGAGGATTGACGGGATGGGCGACGACACAGCGGGCCCGCCCCGGGAGCGTCTCGCTGAACACCGAGGCCATGATGAACGAGGTCGAGGAGGCGAGAATCGTCTCCGGCGCGGCAAGCCTGTCCATCTCGGCGAAGAGGGCGCGCTTGGTTTCCACGGCCTCCGGCCCGTTCTCCTGCACGAGGTCGGCGCGGTTCAAGGCATCCGCCAGGCCCGAGGCGACGCGGATACGCGCGAGCGAGCCCCTTGGGTCCTCGACGAGGCCGTGGCCGGCGAGTTCCTCAAGATTGCTGCCGATATGGGTGCGGGCGGCCTCGGCCGCTCCGGGCGCGACATCATGCAGTGCGACGTCGAAACCATGGCTGGCGAAGATGGTGGCCCAGGCACGGCCGATCAGTCCGGAGCCTATGATCGCGATCTTGGTCATGCGTGTTGATCCTGCGGGAAGCGACGAAGGTCGGGATAGGGTTGAGGCAGGGCGCTCACAGCCAGAGCACCTGCCGGCGTAGCGCCAGGTCCTGGCTGAGAGCCTTCGACGGGCCGACATGAGTGACCTGGCCGCGCTCAAGCACGACCGTGCGGTCCGAAAGTGCCAGCGCAAGGTCGAGATGGTGGTCCACGATCACGATCGCGATCTCCTGTCTCAGCTTGTCGAAGGCCTCGAAAAGTTCCTCGACCACAGCCGGGGCGAGGCCCTCGAAGGGCTCGTCCAGCAGCAAGACACGTGTGTCACCGGAGAGCGCCCGCGCCACGGCCACCATCTGCTGCTCGCCACCGGAGAGGTAGTCGGCCGGGGAATGCCAGCGCTGCTTGATGCGTGGGAAGAAGGCGAAGATCTTGTCGTCCTCCCAGCGCGTGCCGTTGCCGGTCAGGCGCTTGAGGCGGCCGAGCTCCATATTGTCCTTGACGCTCATGCCGGCGAAGAGACCGCGCCCCTGCGGCACATAGGCGAGGCCGGCGCGCGCGATCGCGGCCGGCGGCAGGCGTGCGATGTCGGCACCGGCAAGATTGATCGTTCCCGTGGCGGGCGGTGCAATGCCGGTGATCGTCTTCAGCAAGGTCGATTTGCCGGCGCCGTTGCGGCCGAGCAGCGCCACGATCTCGTTCACGTGGACGTCGAAGCTGACGTCGCGGAGAATGTGGCTCTTGCCGTAATAGGTGTCCACGCCGGAAAGCCCGAGCAGAACCGTCTCCCCTGCCGCACTGGGGCGTGGCTTCTCGGCCAGCGCATGCGCGCCCGAGCCGATATAGACCGCCTGAACCTGCGGGGAGGAGCGTGCATCCTCGACCGTGCCGTCGACCAGCACGCTGCCCTCGTTCATCACCGTGACATGGTCCGCGATCTGGAAGACGCGGTCGATATCGTGCTCGACCAGCAGCACCGGCAGGTCGGCCGAGATCGACTTGATCAGGTTGCCGACGCGTTCGCGCTCGGCTGCTGCGAGACCGGCGAGTGGTTCGTCCAGGAGCAGGACACGCGGCTTGGTGGCAAGGGCGAGACTCATGTCGAGCAGACGCTGGCCGCCATAGCTGAGCGAGCCGGCCTCGGCGCTCTCGATGCCGCGCAGGCCCATGGTCTCGATGACCTGCCGCGTCTCGTCCGAAACCTGTCCCAGCGACTCCGCCGCCCGCCAGAAGCCGAAGCGCTCCGGAGCGCGCGCCTGCACGGCGAGACGGACATTCTCGGCGACGGAAAGCGACGGGAACAGATTGGTGATCTGGAAGGCGCGGCCGATGCCGGCGCGGGTGATCGCTTCGGGCGAGAGCCCCGTGATCTCGCGCTCGCGCAGGCGAACCTCGCCATGATCCGGCCGAAACTGGCCTGAGATCAGGTTGAAGGCGGTCGTCTTGCCGGCACCGTTCGGGCCGATCAGCGCATGCAGCGACCGGTCGCGTATCGCGAGAGTGACACCCTCGACCGCCTTGATGCCGCCAAAGCTCTTGGCGAGGCCGGTCGCGGTAAGGATTGCGCCCTCGACCCAGTTCTGCGGCTTCATGAAATCCGGGAGCGTGACCGCACCGACCTTGCGCGCCGACATTGCCGCGTCCTCGGCTGCCTGCTTGCGGAAGGGCCGCAGCAGGCGCTCGCCGACGCCAACGAGCCCCATGGGTGAGAAGACGATGAAGCCGACGAAGAGCAGCCCGAACCAGAACAGCCAATTCGGCGTGAGGCTGGAGAGATAGTCGCGGAAGATCACGAAGAAGAGCGCGCCGAGAGCCGGGCCCAGGAAGGAGCGCATGCCGCCGATCACGACCATCGCCAGCAATTCGCCGGAGAAGGCGACCGAGATCGGCTCGGCCGAGGTCATGCGGTTGTTGAACAGCAGCAGCGTGCCGGCAAGCCCGGTCAGGGCCGCCGAGATGGTGAAGGCGACGAGCTTGTAGCGGTTCGTCTGGTAGCCGAGAAACCGGGCGCGCTGTTCGTTCTCGCGGATCGCGACCAGAACGGTGCCGACMGGAGAGCGCTGGAAGCGCCAGAGCCCGTAGACCACTGCCATGCCGATCAGCGCGACGAGGATGTAGAACGGCAGCGCCTGATCGAAATCGACGCCAGCGAAGAGCGGGCGCCTGATGCCGCCGAGGCCGTCCTCCCCGCCGGTCACGGCGGTCCAGCGGAAGGCGATCGAATAGGTCATGGCGGCGAGCGCCAGGGTCAGGAGCGAGAAATACACGCCCTTGCGGCGCAGGATCAGGGCGCCGAACGCGAAGGCGAGCACGCCCACGAAGAGCACCGCGAGCAGGATCGGCAGGGCGAACTGGCCGGGCAGCCAGTTGCGCTGGATCAAGCCCGCGGCATAGGCGGCGAGCCCGAACCAGGCGCCATGGCCGAAGGAGACGAGTCCGGTCGTGCCGACGAGAATGTTCAGGGCCATGCAGGCAATGGCGAAGACGACGATCTCGGTCGCCGAGGTGGTGCCGAGCCCAATGAAATGCATCAGGAAGGGCAGGGCGGCGAGGCCGATGGCGGCAATCAGGAGAGGCGCGCGGTCGCGCTGAGAGGCTGTCATTTCGCCCTCACTCGAAGCGCTGGATGCGTTCGCCGAACAGGCCGCGCGGCCGGAACAGCAGGACGAGCAGCATCATCAGGTAGATCACCGCGGTCGACCATTGCGTGAAGCCGAGGCCGATGGTGATGCCCTTGACCACGCCGACCATCAGCGCCGCCACGACCACGCCCCAGAAGGAGCCGAGGCCGCCGATGACGACGACGACGAAGGCCGGGGTGATGATCTCCTGCCCCATGGCGGGATGGATCGAGTAGATCGGCGCGAGCAGGACGCCGGCCAGGCCGGCAAGCCCAATGCCGATGCCGGCTACAGCCATCATGTAGGGCTGCAGCGAAATGCCGAGCGCACCGACCATGTCGGGGTTCTGCACGCCGGCCCGGACGACGCGACCAAAGGACGTGCGCTGGAGCAGGAACCAGAGCCCGAGTACGCAAGCTGCTGCGATCAGGAGCAGAAGCGCGCGATAGCGCGAGTAGATGAACTCGCCGAGGAAGATCTGGCCGCGCAGTGCAGGCGGGATCGAGAACGAGAGCGGTGGCGCGCCGAAGATCATGCGCAGGGATTGCTCCGCCACCATCGCGAGCCCGAAGGTCAGCAGCAGCGAGAGGATCGGGTCCGAGCGGTAGAAGCGCTGGAACAGGCCGCGCTCGACGACGATGCCGATCAGCGCCACCAGCACCGGCGACGCGATGATCGCGCCGCCGAAGCCGATATGGGGCGCGAGCACGATCGTGAGATAGGCGCCGATCGCATAGAAGGCGCCATGCGCGAGATTGACGATGCCGCCGAGCGAGAAGATCAGCGACAGGCCGAGCGCGATCAGAAGGTAATAGACGCCGTCGAGCAGTCCGTTCAGTACCTGCTGGATGAAGAGAATAAGCAAGGGGACGCCTTTGCTTGATCGACAGGGCCGGGCAGGGGCGCGGCGCGCCCGAGAGGTTCGGGAGGCGCCTTCATCCCGGCCGCAACGAAGCGGAGTGCCGGGGCCATCCCAGGGCGCTGGGCTCTACGATGGCTTCCGGATCGGCGCCGCTGGCGCGGCCGATCCGGAATGACGGCGCGGATCTGGCAAGGGGGAGCGCCTCAGCTCATCTTGCAGACCGCCTCGTCCCCCGTCGTCGCGATCACTTCGAGGCTTTCGTTCGGTCCCGGCACGGGCGGCGAGGAGGTGAAGAGATCCCACTGGTTCTTGACCTGCGCTGCCGGCAGCGCCGTGATCGTGTACATCTCGCTCATCAACTGATGGTCCGAGGCGCGGAAATAGCCTTCCCGCGTCTTCATCACGTCGAATTTCGCGCCCTTTTCCCAGTGCTCGAGGATCTTGGCCGTGTCGGTGCTCTTCAGCTCGTTCATCGACTGGGCCATGATCTTCACGGCCATGTAATCGCCCCAGGCCTGGTTCTCGGGCGGCTTGCCGTATTTCTTGGTGAAGGCGGAGACGAAGGTCTTGCTCGCCGGCGTGTCGATCAGGTGGTGCCAGACGCAGGGCCAGACGCCGCCAAAATTGTCCTTGCCGGCAGCCCAGGCGAGCGCCGTGTCGAAGCCGAACCCGGCGACCGGGAAGGTCAGGCCGAATTCGGAATACTGCTTGAGGAAATTGGTGATCTGGTTGCCGGCAAGGTTCGAGATCACGATGTCGGGCTTGGCGGCGCGGATTTCGATCAGGAGCGCCGAGAAATCGGTTGCGTCGGTCGGCACCAGCTTGTCGGCGGCGAATTGGCCGCCATTGGCTTCCATGAAGCGCTTGGCGACCTTGAGCAGGTCATGGCCGAAGGCGTAGTCGGCGGTCAGCGAGAACCACTTCTTGCCCTTGACCAGCCCCTGCGCCATCAGCGAGCGGCCGCAGCTCTTCACATACATCGAGTTCTGGTGCTCGACATGGAACATGTAGCGGTTGCAGCTCTCGCCGCGCAGGGCATCGGAGTTGCCGCCGGTGTTGACGAAGAGGATCTTGTTGCGCGCTGCGACCTGCGAGATCGTCAGGCAGGAGGCCGAGGAAATCTCGCCGAGAATGCACGCGACCTTGTCACGCTCGATCATGCGCTCGGCCTTGGTCGAGGCGGTCTGCGGATTGACCGAATCCTCCTTCAGGGCCTCGAGCTTGCGGCCGTTGATGCCGCCCGCAGCATTGATCTCCTCGACGGCGAGGTCGACGGCCATGACGCCGTACTCGCCGAGCGGACCGAGGAAGCCGGTGCGCGGGGTCAGGTGGCCGAAGCGGATGGCATCCGGCGTCTGCGCCAGGATCAGCGACGGACTTGCAATCAATCCGGTGGCGGCACCGGCTCCGAGCCCGGCAAGGGCCTGACGTCGTGACAAACGAAATTTCGACTGCTGATGGTCTGCCATTGCGTTCCTCCCAGAACGGTTCCGCGCTGTACGCTGGAGATTGTCGACCTGCTGTCTGCTCTGCTGGCGGCTTGATATCCACTTGTCGTGATCTGTGATCACAGTTAGGTTGGCAGACATGGTTGCCCCTGTCCAGTCCTTCGCCAATCCGGTTGCCGACGAGGGGATCGGCGATGTGTCGGCTGGCCGCGATGCATCTGCGCTCGACGAGGTCGGGGCGCTGACGCGCGAAACCCTGGGGGAGAGGGTCACCGGGGAATTGCGGGCGCTGCTCGTTGCCGGCCGGCTTGCTCCGGGCGAAAAGCTCTCGTTGCGGCGTGTCGCGGAGGCTCTTGGTGTCTCGATGATGCCGGTGCGCGAGGCGGTCAGCCGGCTCGCTGCGGATGGCGCGTTGGAGGTGCTGCCCGGACGTGCCGTACGCGTTCCGCTGCTGAGATTGGCACAGTTTCGCGAATTGACGCGCCTGCGCCTGGTCGTCGAGGGCTTTGCGGCCGAAGAAGCAGCAAAGACGGCGAACGAAGCCGAGATCGAGGAGATCGCCCGGCACGAAGCCGCATTCCGACAGGCGGCAAGCGCCGATCCTCCAGACGCCGCAGGCGCAGTCGCAGCCAACCGCAATCTGCATTTCACGCTCTATGAGGCGGCGCGCATGCCGACCTTGGTCGAGATGATCGAGCGGCTCTGGCTGAAGGCCGGCCCCATCCTCAATCTCGATATGCGCCACGAACCGCGCCGCCTCGACGGTGGCAGCGCCGTGGTCTCCCATGCCGCCCTGCTCGATGCCTTGCGGCGCCGGGATCCGCAGGCTGCAAGGGCCGCGCTGGAAGTCGATATCGCTGCAGCCGCCGCCCACATCGAAAGCACCGGCGGCCTGGCGCCATAGTCAGGTTCGCCGCAATCTGAGAGGCGCTACGGCGCGGGCATCGGGGGGAGACGACAATGGATTTGCAGATCAAGGGATTGCGCGTTCTGGTTACGGCGGGCGCCAACGGCATTGGCCGGGCGACGGCGCGCGCCTTTGCGGCGGAAGGCGCCAGGGTCCATATCTGCGACGTCGATCGCGAGGCCCTGGCAGCGATGGCGTCCAGCGATCCGGCGATCACGCAATCGGTCTGCGACGTCTCTGACCGCGACGCGGTGGCCAACCTGTTCAATGAGGCGCTGGCGGCGCTCGGCGGGCTCGACTGCCTCGTCAACAATGCCGGTATCGCCGGGCCGACCGGCCGCGTCGACGAAATCGATCCCGCGGACTGGGATGCCTGTGTCGCAGTCGATCTGACCGGTCAGTACAACTGCACCCGGCTCGCCGTGCTGCATCTCAAGCAATCCGCCAATGCCAGCATCGTCAATCTGTCGAGCCAGGCCGGCAAKCACGGCTTTCCGCTGCGCTCGCCCTATGGCGCGGCGAAATGGGGGGTCATCGGCTTCACCAAGGCGATCTCGGCGGAGCTCGGCGAGTTCGGAATCAGGGCCAATGCGATCTGCCCCGGCCTGGTCGACGGTGCCCGTATCCAGAGCGTGATCGCCAACAAGGCGCGCAGCTTCAACATCTCGCATGAGGAGATGACCCAGCGCCTGTTCGCGGGCGTCTCGATCAAGCAGTTCGTCGACCCGAACGACATCGCCAAGCAGATCGTCTTCCTGGCGTCCCCCTTCGCCAAGACAATCTCCGGTCAGGAAATCTCGGTCTGCGGCGACACGCGCATGCTCAGCTGAGCGGGGAGCAGAGCAGGGCGCGAGATCCTTGCAGCGACCCGGCTTCGCYCGGAGGCCGGGTCGGAAATGCGACGGCGGGCGCCGATACCGAAGTTCAGAGGTCGGAGAGGCGGCTGAAGCGCACGATAGCGTCGGCGCGCTTCTCCAGCCCAGGGAGCAGCTCGAGGCCGAGGCCGGGCGCGTCCGATACGGTGATCATCCCGTTCTCGGCCTTGGGCAGGTCGGTGACCAGCTCGGTGTACCAGCCGGTATAGAAGGCGCGGACCGATTCCTGGATCAGCGTGTTCCGGGCATGCATCGAGAAATGGCACGATGCCGCGTAGACGACTGGGCCTGTGCAGTCATGCGGGGCGACCGGCGTGTGCCAGGCCTCGGCCATGCCTGCGATCTTGCGGGCTTCCGACAGACCGCCACACCATGACAGGTCGAGCATGACGACCCCGGCGGCACCGGTCTCGAGATAATCTCGGAAGGAATGGGTATAGGCCAGCGTTTCCGAGGCGCAGACCCAGGCCTTGGAGTGGCGGGCGTACTCGCCGAGATCGTGGACATTGTCGAGCCGGAACGGGTCCTCGTGCCAGTAGGTGTCGAATTCGGCCAGGCGCTCCGCCAGCTTCTTCGCCATGGGCAGGCTCCAGAGCGAGTGGAACTCGACCATGATGTCCATCTTGTCGCCGACCGCCTTGCGGATCTTGCGGAACGGCTCCAGCGCGGTGTTCAGTTCCTGAGGCGTGATGTCCCAGCCGGCCGAGCGTTCTGCCGCGATATCGAAGGGCCAGATCTTCATGCCGGTGATGCCCTGCTCGAGCAGGGAATGGGCGAGTTCGTCGGCGCGATAGAGGAAGCCTTCGAGATCCTCATAGGGGCCGCCTTGCTCGCCGACATGCCAGTTGGCGACAGCCTGCGAGCGCGCATCGCGAATATATTTGTAGCCGGCACAGGTGTTGTAGGTGCGAATCGTGTCGCGCGTCTTGCCGCCGAGCGCGACGCTGACCGGCTGGCCGATCGCCTTGCCGTAGATGTCCCAGAGCGCGATGTCGACGGCCGAGTTGCCGCGCGTCTCGACGCCCGAGCCGCGCCAGCCGAGATAGTTGTTCAGGCTGGCATTGCGCGCCTCGATCTGGAGCGGGTCCTTGCCGAGCAGCTTCGGCGCCACGGTCTCGTGCAGATAGGCTTCGACCGCGGCGGCGCCCATGAAGGTCTCGCCGAGACCGACCAGGCCCGCATCGGTGTGGAGCCGCACCCAGATGATGTTGCCGAACTCGGTCAGGCGGATGGTTTCAACAGCAGTGATTTTCATGAGGTTTCTCAAGCGAGAGGCTTGGCGTAGCGGGTGAGGGCCCCAGCGGTCGGCGTCGTGCCGGCGCCGGGCTGCTGGGGTCTTAGGAAATAGCCATCGGCGACATTGGCGGGCTCGACGAAGGCATCCTTGATCCAGGGAATGTATTCGAGGATCGGCGTCGCCTGATGCCAATAGGCGAGATGGACATGGACCTGGCTCATCTCGCCAGCATGGGGCGCGACCGGCAGGCGGCTGGCGAGTGCAAGCTCCGCGACCTGGATGTACTCGGTGATGCCGCCGAGGCGGGTCACGTCGGGCTGGACGTAGTGGATGGCGTCGGCCGCGACGAAGGCGCGGAAGGCGTCGAGCGAATAGAGCTGTTCCCCGAGCGCAATCGGTATCGAAGTCGCCTTCGCCAGCGCGGCATGCGAGCCGACATCGTCATACCAGAGYGGCTCCTCGAACCAGAAAATGTCGAGCKCCTCGGCCCGCGCGCAGAAGCGCTTGCAGGTCGGCAGATCCCATTTGCCGTTGCCGTCAATGGCGAGGGAGACATGGTCACCAATGGCATGGCGCACGGCTTCCAGTCGGGCGATGTCGATCCCGGGGTCGGCATGGCCGACCTTGACCTTGAGACGCCGGAAGCCGTCGCGTTCGACCGCCATGCGGCAGCCCTCGACGAGCTCTTCCCGCGGGATCGAAAGCCAGCCGATATCGGTGTTGTAGGCTTCGAGCTTCGGCTTGGTCGCGCCGCCGAGCAGGTGCCAGAGCGGTACCCCGGCCGCCTTCGCCTTGAGGTCCCAGAGCGCGACATCGACCGCGGCAAGCGCGAGCTGCGTGATACCGGCGCGTCCGACCCATTGCAGGGCAGGGTGGCGGGCGAGCTTCAGCCAGAGCCGGGTGATCTCGGAAGCATCCTCGCCGATCAGCAACGGGGCGTAGCAGTCGCGGATGCAGGAGGTGATCAGCCGGTCGGAGGCGAGGTCGGCATGCGTGCCGGTGAAACCGTAGCCTTCGAGGCCGTCCTCGGTGACGATCTTCGCGCCGACGACGCCCCAATGGCTGATGCGGTGGGTCGAGTCGGCAATGGAGCCGCCCGTCACCGGGATATGCAGGATGAAGGGTTCGATGCGGGTGATGCGCATGGCGGTAGCCCCGGAGCTGTTGTGCGGCTCCGGGGCTCTCCTGATCAGTTGGTGCCGCGGATCTTGGCGAGATCGGCCTTGAGGCGGTCGATCGTCTCCTTGCCGATCGAGGCCTCGTGGCGCTGGTAAACGGCCGCGGTGGCCTCGCGCATCTTGGTCAATTCGTCGGCCGAGACGTCCGAAACCTGCATGCCCTGCTTCTTCAGGTTCGCCATCGACGTGTCGTTGAGCGTGCGCGAGACGCGGCGCTCCTCATCGCGGCCGACGGTCGAGCACTCGTTCAGGATCGCCTGTTCTTCGCTGGAGAGCTGGTCCCAGAGCTTCTTGGAATAGAGCACCAGGAACGGGGTATAGGCGTGGCGTGTCATCGTCAGGTACTTCTGCACCTCGTAGAGCTTCGAGGTGTCGATGGTGACGAGCGGGTTCTCCTGGCCGTCGATCGCGTGCGTCTCGAGCGCCGCGAAAACCTCGCCGAACGCCATCGGCGTGGCATTGGCGCCCATGCTCTTGAAGCTGTCGAGGAAGATGTTGTTCTGCATCACGCGGACCTTGAGGCCGGTGAGCTCTTCAGCCTTGGAGACGGCGCGCTTCGAGTTGGTCAAGTTGCGGAAGCCGTTTTCCCAGTAGGAGAGATTGACGACGCCGAAGGCAGGCAGCTTGTCGGAGATGTACTTGCCGAAGGCTCCGTCGAGGACTGCATCGGCTTCCTTCTCGTTGGTGAAGAGGAAGGGCAGGTCGAAGACGCCGAGCGCAGGCATGATGCCGACCAGCGGCGAGGAGGAGGTGATGACCATCTCCTGCGTGCCGGCACGCAGCGCCTGCGTCGCCTGCAGGTCGCCGCCGAGCGCGCCGCCCCAGAACCCCTGGAGCTTCAGCTTGCCGCCGGACTTTTCAGTCATGCAGGCGCGCATCTTGGCGACGCCGTTGCCGACCGGGTGGTCCTCGTTGATGCCGTTGGAAACGCGGATATTGCGTTCCTTGATCTGCGCCTGGGCGGACCCTGCAAGCGCCGCAAGCGCGACGCCGGCGAGGATGGAGACGAGACGTGAGCTCAGCATGGGCTTTCTCCCTGATTGCCTTGGTTTTTGGATTAGCGGCCGCTCAGCCAGGCAAGCGGAACGGTCACGAGTTGCGGGAACAGGATCAGCAGGAACATCGCGACGGTCTGGGCGACGAGGAATGGCCAGACGCCGCGGATCACAAGAGACATCGGGATGCGGGCCACGCCACAGACCACGTTGAGCACGATGCCGACCGGCGGCGTGATCAGGCCGATGGCGTTGTTGATGATGAAGAGCACGCCGAAATAGATCGGGTCGATGCCCGCCTGCTTGATCACCGGCATCAATACCGGTGTCAGGATCAGCACTGTCGGCGTGAAGTCGAGCGCAGTGCCGACGACCATGACCAGCAGCATGATGACGATCATCAGGACCGTCTTGTTGTCCATGAAGGGCTCGAGCACGCTCGACAGCTCGGCCGGGATATTCGCCTGGGTGATGAGCCAGGCCGAGACGACGGCCGCGGCGACCAGCAGCATGACTGCGCTCGTCGTCTTGGCGGCGGTCAACGCCACCTTGTAGAGGTCGCGCGGCTTGAGCTCGCGATAGACGAACATGCCGACGACGAGCGCGTAGACGGTCGCGACCACGGCCGCCTCAGTCGGCGTGACGATGCCGAAGCGGATGCCGCCGAGGATTGCGAGCGGCATCAGCAGGGCAAGCGAACCATCCCAGGTCGCCTTCAGGCGCTCGGCGCCGCTGCGCCGCGGCAGGACCGTGATCTTGTCGTGGCGGCAGACGATGAACCAGGCGATCACCAGCGACAGTCCAATGAGCAGCCCGGGAAAGACACCCGCGAGAAAGAGCTTAGTGATCGAGAGATTGGCGGCGACGCCGAAGACGATGAAGCCGATCGAAGGCGGGATGATCGGGGCGATGATGCCGCCGGATGCGATCAGGCCGGCCGAGCGACCGGTATCGTAGCCGGCCTGGCGCATCATCGGCAGCAGGATCGAGGCGAGCGCAGCGGTATCGGCCGCAGCAGAGCCTGACAGCGAGGCCATGATGATGGAGGCGAAGATCGCGACGTAACCCAGGCCGCCATGGAGATGGCCGACCAGCGAGAGCGCGAAGTTGACGATGCGCTTGGACAGGCCGCCGGCATTCATCAGCTCGCCGGCGAGCAGGAAGAACGGGATCGCCAGGAGCTGGAACGAATCCGCGCCGATGATCATGTTCTGGGCGATGATCTGGGTGTCGAAGACGCCGAGCCAGAGCATCAACGCGACCGCGCAGACGATCAGCGCAAACGCGATCGGCATGCCGAGCGCCATCGCCCCGCAGAGCGAGAGGAGGAAGATGGTGATCGTCATTCGAGGTGGCCCTTCAGGTCATGTGAAGGGTTGCCGCTGTAGTCGCCGGCAAACTCGGCCAGTTCGAATTCGCCGAGTTTTCCCGTCAGGGCGCGAACGAGCCGGGCAAGCGTGATGAAGCCGATGCCAATCCCGGCGAAGTGCAGCACACCATAGACATAGCCCATGCTCAGCCCGGTGACCGGCGCGACCGCGGTGGCGTTGATCTCGTGCTGCTTCCAGGTTCCGTCGAGCAGCATCACGCAGCAGGCCAGGATGAAGGCGTCGCTGATGATCATGCAGATCAGCCGGCCCTGGCGGCCAAGCGCACCAACCAGCGTGTCGACGCCGAGATGACCGTTTTCGCGCATCACCACGACGGCGCCGATATAGGTCAGCCAGACGAAGAAATAGCGCGACAGCTCCTCGGACAGGTCGAGGCCGGAGTTGAAGGCATAGCGCAGGACGACATTGCCGAAGACCATCACGACCATCCCGGCAAGCAGGATGACCAGGACAGCCTCAAGCCCTCGTAGGATCCATCTTTCGGCTTTTGCGAGCATGGTGCGTTTCCTGTGAGTTTCTTGTTCCCTCGCTCCTTTCCGCGACGGAGGTCGTCCGTCCGGGGACGAGGTCGATATCGGCCTGGGCCACTTTCAGAAGCGCGATCATGCTCTCGCGAGCCTGCTCGGGCCTGCGCGCAGTGATCGCTGATGCGACATGGCGGTGGATCGCAACGGACGCCTGGGCCCGCTCGTGGTCGTGCATCGACAACCGGAACGAGGCCCTCAGCACGGCGTGCAGGATCGGCTTGAGTTGAAGCAGCAGACTGTTCCCGGACGCCTCCAGAATCGCCTCGTGGAAGCGAAAATCGGCCGCCTCGTGTTCCGCTTTGCCCGGAGCGCCGGACATCCCTTCCAGCGCCGCCGCGACGGCCCCGATCTGAGCGGGAGTGCCGCGCTCGGCGGCGAAGGCTGCTGCCGCAGGTTCGATCATGCTGCGGAGCTCGAGAAGATCGCGCTCGAACCCGCTCGCCATGTCGGCATCGGTGATCCAGTCCATCACCTGAGGGTCGAGCAGCCGCCACGATGACATCGGCTGGATGCGCGAGCCTACGCGGGGCCCCGTCGTGATCAGCCCGAGCGCCTGAAGGGTCTTCGTCGCTTCGCGGATCACCGTGCGGCTGACGGCGAATTGGGTGGCGAGCTCGTCTTCCCGCGGCAATGCGCCGTCGTTGCCGATCTGGCCTCCGACGATCATGCGGCCAAGGCGGTCGACCAGATGCGAATGGAAATTGGAGGGGCGCGCCATCGTATGATCATATCATCATATGATTGATTGGCGCGCAAGCCGTCGGTCACGCGCCCGCATCGGCATTGCCGGGGATGCTTCGTCGAAGGGTGTCCGGTAGTATGGGGATGTCCGTTCGCCCGGCTGCGAGGGCCAGCCTGAGGGAGCGACCGTTGAGCGATGCGGTGCGCGTGCGGTTATCGCGGGTGCGCAAGGGACGGGAAGGGCATGAACCTTCACCTGATCATCTCGGGCCGCGTTCAGGGCGTTGGCTATCGGCAGTGGTTCTGTGCGCGCGCACGCGCTGCGGGCGTGGCGGGCTGGGTGAGAAACCGGGCCGATGGCACGGTGGAAGCCGTGGTCTCGGGGCCGTCCGACATCGTCGAGACGCTAGCCGCGGATGCCTTCGATGGGCCTCCTGGGGCCGGCGTCCAGGACATCGATCGGAGCGAGGTTGATGGCTCGCTCGTCGGGGCTCCGGGCCGGGGCTTCGTCATCGCGCCCAGCGTCTGAACGGGTGATGGGCACGGCGACAGGAAGAGAACGAGGTCCCGCGACGGGCCGGTCTCCCGCGTTGCCCGCCATCGTGGCGCGATCGGACACGAAGAGGTTGGCCTGTGCGGAGCCGCACCGGCCCCCACGATCAGTCCTTTGGATCGGCGTTCGGGTCGGAGTCCAGCATCTGGCGCCAGCCCGCATGCAGCACCGACGGGTCTTCACGGTCGACGCTGTAATGGCGCAGGACGTGCTGAACATCGTTCATGCGGCCGATCAGCTGCGGGCCCTGACGCAGGCCGACAAGGATCATCAGCACTTCGATGGCGATGAGCTGGACCACATAGGCATCCGTCCCGACCAGCATTGCGGTGTCGTGCGGAACATCCAGCGGCAGCGCGACGTCGGCAAGCTGCGCAAGCGGCGTTCCGCCCTGGGCCAGCGCGATGATCGTCGCACCACGGGCCTTGCCGACCTCGACGGCGCGCAGCAGTGCCGGCATGCGGCCGACGAAGGAGATCGCGACCAGCACATCCTCCGAGGTCAGCGTTGCCGCTGCGACGAGCTGAAAATGCGCATCGGAAAAGGCATTGGCGTTCAGGCCGAGGCGGAACAGCCGCGCCTGCAGATCCTGCGCCAGGAAATGCGATGTCGCGCCGGTGCCGAGGCAATCGATCCGCCTTGCCTTGCTGATCGCAGCCGCGGCGCGATCGAGATCGAGCGGATCGATGCGGCGTTGCCATTCGGCGAGCACGGTCGTGATGCTGCCCGTGACGTTGCGCAGCACGTCGCTCGCGGTCTCCCCCATCCGCACGGAACGGTGCAGGAACGGCGCGCCGAGCGCCACCGCGCCGGCGAGCTTCAGCTTGAGGTCCCTCAGGCCCTGGCAACCGACCAGCCGGGCAAAGCGTACGATTGTCGGCGCGCTGACCCCGGCGCGCGCCGCGATATCTTCGACATTCGCCTTCACCACCCATTCGACTTCGTCGAGGAACAGGCGCGCCACCCTCTGCTGGCTCTCGGACATCGCGCCGAGCCCCTGCCTGATGGAGCTCATGATGTCGGAGGCGCCAATCGAATCGTCGGGGCCGCTGGGGCGGCCGGCTGCGTCAGCAGGGACGACGTCTGTCATGCGCTCGGACTGTGGCTGATATCGAAATGACAGGCAAACTGATGTTCCGATCCCGTCCCGCGCAAGACCGGAGCCTCCTTGGCGCAACGCTCCGTCGCGTGCAGGCAGCGGGTGCGGAAAACGCAGCCGGAGGGCGGAGCGAGCGGAGACGGGATGTCGCCGGTCAGCATGCGCTCGCGCGGCGGCGCGTCCGGGTCAGGCCTCGGCGATGCGGCGATCAGCGCCCGCGTATAGGGATGGCGCGGATGGCGGGCGACCTGCTCCGTCGAGCCGATCTCCATGATGCGGCCGAGATAGAGCACGGCGATCCGGTCACACATCAGCTCGACGACATCGAGGTCATGCGAGATGAACAGCATCGCCAGGCCGAGCCGCCGCCGCAGGTCCTGCATCAGGTTCAGCACCTGTGCCTGCACCGAGACATCGAGGGCCGAGACCGGCTCGTCGGCGATGATCAGTCTCGGTTCGACGGCGAGAGCCCTCGCGATGCCGATGCGTTGCCGCTGACCGCCGGAGAACTCATGGGGGTAGCGCTCCATATGTGCGGCGGGAAGGCCGACGAGTTCGAGCAGTTCGGCGATCCGCGCCTTGCGTGCCGCCCCGCGCGCAAGGCCATGGGCATCGAGCGCCTCGCCGACGATGCTGCTGACGCGCAGCCGCGGATTGAGGCTAGCATAGGGGTCCTGGAACACCATCTGCGCCTGGCGACGGAACAGCCTCAACCGGCGTTCCGGCGCTGCCGTGATGTCCTGTCCTTCGAAACGGATCTGACCTGCCGATGCATCGATCAGGCGCAGCGCAAGCCGGCCGATCGTGCTCTTGCCCGATCCGGATTCGCCGACCAGCCCGAGCGCTTCGCCGCGCGCCAGCGAGAAGCTGACGTCGTTGACGGCGCGCACCGGGTGGGGTGCCTTGCCAAAGCTCTTGGAAAGGCCTGCAATCGTGAGGAGCGGTTCCGTGCTCATGCAAGTTCCCTCCAGCGCAGGCAGCGTGTCTGCCGCCCCGCATCATTCTCCAGCATGGGGGCCTCGATGGAGCAGGCAGGCGTTGCATCAGCGCAGCGCGGCGCAAAGGCGCAGCCGCGCTCGACGCGCGAAACCTGCCCCGGGATCGAGCGCACGACGCGCCGACCGCTTGCGTCCTGGATTGCGCGCGACGGCATGCACTCCAGCAGGGCGCGCGTATAGGGGTGGCGCGGTGCGTTGAAGAGGTCCCGAACCGGCGCGCTTTCGACCACCTCGCCCGCATACATCACCGTCACGCGGTCGGCGATCTCGGCGACGACGCCGAGATTATGCGTGATGAAGAGCACGCCCATTCCAAGCTCGCGCCGCAGCCGGTCAAGCAGTGTCAGCACCTGCGCCTGGATCGTGACGTCCAGTGCCGTGGTCGGCTCGTCGGCGATCAGCAGGGCCGGCCGGCAGGAGAGCGCCAGCGCGATCATGACGCGCTGACGCATGCCGCCCGACATGTGATGCGGATAGTCCGAGGCGCGGCGCGCCGCATCGGGGATTTCGACGAGGCCAAGCATCTCGACGGCGTGAGCCCAGGCCTTGCGCCGGTCATAGCCGAGATGCAGCCGCACCGCCTCGGCGATCTGCTCGCCGACGGTCAGCACGGGGTTCAGGCTGGTCATCGGCTCCTGGAAGATCATCGCGATCTCTGCGCCGCGCAGCGCCTGCATGGTGGCCCGGGGCGCGGTGGCGAGGTCGATCGTATCGCCGGAGCGGCGACGGAACAGGATGCGGCCCTGCGAGACCCGCCCCGACGGGCGTGGCAGCAGGCCCATGGTGGCGAAACTCGTCACTGACTTGCCGGAGCCGGACTCGCCGACCACCGCGACGGTTTCGTTCTCCGAGATCTGCAGCGAAACGCCGCGCACCGGCGTCACCTCGCCTTCTTCGGTGCGGAAGGAAACGGCGAGATCTTCGATGGCGAGAAGGGGCGCGGTCATCTCACAGCGCCTTTCTGAGCTTGGGGTCGAGCATGTCGCGCAGGCCATCGCCGACGATCTGCAGCGAGAGCGCGACCAGAACGATCGCGACACCGGGAAATCCGACGACCMAGAATCCGTCCTCGGCATATTGCTGGCCCGACGCGATCATCGTGCCCCAGGTCGGCGTCTCCGGCGGCACACCCGCGCCGAGGAAGGACAGCCCGGCTTCGGCAAGGACCGCATAGGCGAAGATGAAGGTCGCCTGCACCAGGAGGGGCGAGGCGACGTTGAGCAGCACATGCACGAAGAGGATGCGCCAGATCGAGACGCCGAGTGCGCGTGCCGCCTCGACGAAGGGCAGTTCCCGCACCACCAGCGTCGAGGCGCGGATCACGCGGACGACGCGCGGCGTGTAGACGATGGCGAGCGCTAGCACGACATTGCCCGCGGAGGCGCCGAGCACCGCGACGAGGAAGATGGCGAGCAGGATGTCGGGCAGCGACATCAGCGCATCGACCAGGCGCATGATCACGGCGTCGGCGCGCTTGAAATAGCCGGCGACGAGGCCGAGCGCGGCCCCGATCGAGATCGAGATCACGACGACGGCAAGCCCGATTCCCAGTGAGGCGCGCGCTCCCCAGATCACCCGGGAGAAGACGTCGCGGCCGAGCTCATCCGTACCGAACCAGTTCACCTCGCCGGGCGGGCGCAAGCGCCTTGCCATGCGCATCGAGGCAGGATCGAACGGCGAGAGCCAGGGCGCCAGCAGGGCGAGTGCGAAGGCAATCACGAGGATCACGGCTGCGAGCAGCACCAGCTTGCGGCGGAAGAGCCGGCGCAAGAACAGAAGTGTCGGAGCTGAGGTCACGGCGGAACTCATTGGCGCACCCGTGGGTCGACGAGGGTGTAGATCACATCGATCGCCAGGTTGATCAGTGCGTAGATCGCCGCGACCGCCAGAAGCGCGCCCTGGATCACGGGATAATCGCGGCGCAGCACCGCCGACACGACGAGATTGCCGACGCCGGGCAGGCCGAACACGGTCTCGGTCACGATCGCGCCGCCGATCAGCAGGGCGAGCGTCAGGCCGAGCACGGTGATGATCGGGACGAGCGCATTGCCGAAGGCGTGGCGCAGCACCACGCGCAGTTCCGAGATGCCCTTCGCCCGTGCCGTCCGCACGAAATCGGCATCGAGCACATCGAGCATGCTGGCGCGGGTGAAGCGCGTGATGAGGGCGGAGTTGACGACGCCGAGCACGGCGGATGGCAGAAACAGGTGCTGGAGCCGCTCGAAGAAGGAGGCGTCGGGCGCGCCATAGCCAGCGRCGGGGAACCAGCCGAAACGCACGGCAAAGAGCTGGATGAAGATCAGGCCGAGCCAGAAGCTCGGGATATTGGCCGCGAGCATGGCGAGCCCGCTCACCGCCTGGTCGATCGGGCGGCCGCGCCAGACCGCGGAGGCGATGCCGGCCGGGATGCCGATCGCCGCGGCAATGGCGAGCGAGAACATCGCGAGGAAGAAGGTCGGCTCGGCGCGCTGCAGCAGCGCCTGGGTCACAGGCTGCTGCAGGAAGATCGACTGGCCGAGATTGCCGGTCGCGCATTCCTTCAGCCAGAGCACGAATTGCAGCAGGAGCGGCTTGTCGAGCCCGTAAGCCTCGCGCAGGCGCGCCACATCCTCCGGCGTCGCCTGGTCGCCGAGCATCAGGGCCGCGGGGTCGCCGGGCGCCAGCCGCGTCAGGAAGAAGACCAGCGCGGCAACGAGAAAGAGGACCAGCAGCAGGCCGGCGAGGCGACGTCCGATATGTGCGAGCACCGGATGCGCTCCTTTCGCGGGAAGCGGATACGACTGTGGCGGGGCGCGCGAACGCACCCCGCCACATCAAGCTTGCGCCTTACTTGGCGAGAGCGACGTTCCAGAAGGACGGCCACGGCATTGCCGCATAGCCGGACAGCTTCGGCGAGGCTCCCGCCAGTGCGGCGAAGTTGCCGGCGCGGATATAAGGCACCTCGTCATAGACGACCTGCTGGACCTTGCCCCAGAGCGCGCCGCGCTTCGCCGGGTCGGGCTCGTTGTTGAAGGCGCTGAGCGCGGCCTCCTTGGCCGGGCTCGACCACCAGCCCGGAGCGCCTTCGCCGAGTTGCGGTGGAGACAACATCGGTTCGGGGAGGAAGGCCGAGTGGGTGATGTAGATGTCCCACAGCGCCGGGTCGCCGCGACGCTGGACCAGGGTGGCCCAGTCGACGACATCGAGCTGGACCTTGAAGCCGGCGGCTTTGAGTTGTTCGGCCATCACCAGCGCCATGCGGTGATGGAAATCATACTGCTTCGAGTTGAGGATACGGAGCGGCGCTCCGTCATATTTGGCCTCGGCCAGCAGCTTCTTGGCGCCGGCGACGTCCGGCTTGCTGTACTTGTCCTTGCCGGCCTCCGAATAGAACGGCGAGCCCTTCGGGAAATGCTCGGCCGCCAGTGCGAAGAATTTCGGCTCGCCGAAGCCGGCCATCATCACCTCTTCGAGGTCGAGGGCCATCTGGAAGGCCTGACGGACCTTCAGGTCGGCCATCGGCCCCTGCTTGGTGTTGGTCGGGAAATAAGGGAAGCCGAAGGGCATGGTCAGCACGGGGCGCGTGCCGCTCGCGGCTGAGACCTTCTTGTAGCTCTCGACCGGCAGCTGGTCGGCGAATTGATACTGGCCGGCGATGGCGCCTTCGACGCGGGTATTGGCGCTCGGCACCGGGATGAAGCGCAGTTCGTCGATCTTGGCTTCGCGCTTGCCGGCATAGCCCGAGGCGGGCTCGCTGCGCGAGGCGTAGCCATCATGCTTCACCAGCACGACGAACTGGTCCGGCTTGCGCTCGCGGAACTTGTAGGGGCCGGTGCCGACGAATTCGGTCAGCGGGGTGGCGATCGATTCCTTTGCCATGATCGCGGCGAAGCCGGAGGGCAGCGCCAGATGGGCGAGCAGCGCCGGCTCGACCTTGCTGAGCTGGATCTCGACGGTCGACGGGCCCTTGGCGGTCAGACTCGCGATGCTCTTAGCCAGACCCTTGCCGCGCGGCGTCATCTCGAGCCAGCGCTTCAGCGAGGCGACGACGTCCTCGGAATCGAGGTCCCGGYCGTTATGCAGCTTCACGCCCTTGCGCAGCTCGATCGTGTAGGTCTTGCCGTCCGCGGACACCGTCGGCAGTGCTGCCGCCAGCATCGGCTGCGTCGCCCAGTTCGCATCGAAGGTGAACAGCGGCTCGTAGACGTGCTGCATGATCGTTCCGACCAGATCTGCGGTCGACGCCATCGGATCGAGCGACTGCGGCTCGCCGACCATGGCGAGATTGGCGCTGGATGCGCTCTGCGCCATGGCCGCCATCGGCATCAGCGCAGCCGAGGCGCCAAGGGCCGCTGCCAGGACGCCCAGTCCGCGCCGGGTGACAGAATTCTGATTGTGATCGCGGTTCCGCATTGGCCTCTCCCTGCCGTTCGCGTTGCCTATTGTGAGGGTGATGAAAATTTATTACGCAAATAGCATCTGTCAATCGCCAAATTTCATGCTGCATGGCAATATAAGGGTGAATTTGCGCCGAAGTGATTGATACTTCTATCTGGCTCTGTAATTAAATTCCATATGACCCGGGGGTAACCAATGTCCTCTCTCGATCTGGTTCTGCGCGGCGGGCGGGTTGTCGACCCCGGCCAGGGCATCGATGCGGTTCTTGATGTCGGTGTCGCGGACGGACGCATTGCAGCCCTGGCGCCGCGCCTGGACGCTCCGCAGATCCACGATGTTTCCGGCAGGATCGTCACGCCCGGCCTGATCGACCTGCACACTCATGTCTATTGGGGCGGGACGTCGCTGGGTGTCGACCCGCTGATCCTCGCGCGCCGCGGCTGCACCACGCTCGTCGATACCGGCAGTGCCGGTGCCGGAAATTTCGATGGCTTCCGCCGGCATGTCATCGACACCTGCCCCGTGCGAATCATTGCCTATCTCAACATCTCCTTTGCCGGCATCTATGCGTTCTCGAAGACCATCATGGTCGGCGAGAGTGGTGACCAGCGCCTGCTGGCGCCGATCGACACCCTCGCGGTCGCCGAGGCCAATCGCGATGTGCTCGCCGGTCTGAAGGTGCGCGTCGGCCATCACGCGTCAGGTACTGCCGGTCTCGTCCCGCTCGAAATCGCGCGCCAGACGGCGGAGCGGCTCGACATGCGCATGATGGTGCATATCGATCACCCGCCTCCGACGCTCGGGCAGGTGCTCGCCCTGATGCGCTCCGGCGATGTGCTGACCCATTGCTTCCGGCCGTTCCCGAACTCGCCCGTGACGCGCGATGGCGGCGTGCTGCCGGCCGTCAGTGCGGCGCGCGAGCGCGGCATCATCTTCGATATCGGCCATGGCATGGGCTCGTTCTCCTTCGACGTCGCCCGCACCATGCTCGCCAACGGCTTTGCTCCGGACACGATCTCCAGCGACGTCCATGCCCTGTGCATCGAGGGGCCGGCCTTCGATCTGACGACGACGATGTCAAAGTTCCTCTGCCTCGGCATGCCGCTGGACGAGGTCATCAGGCGCACGACGGTCAATGCAGCGCAGGCGATCGAGCGTCCGGAGCTGGGCACGCTTGCCCCTGGGACGATCGCAGACATCTCGATCCTGTCGCTTGAGGCCGGGGCCTTCGACTATAGCGATTCGACCGGCGCGATCCTGCGGGGCGCCGAGCGCCTGACGGCGGCGGGGATCGTGATCGGCGGCCGCCTCTGGGAGGCTTGCCAAGAGACGAGGCAGGTGGGCTGACGCATCACGCCTCGAGATGCGGCACGGCCTCGCTCCCGGGGAGCTTGGTGCTGTTGCGCGGCTGTGACGGCGGCCTGATGCCGCGGACGACGCGCTCGCGGCGGTCCATTCCCTCCGGATTCGTCGGCCCAGGAGCTCGCGGAACGACGCCCGGCACTTTCCTTCCTCAATGAAACGGTAGTATAGTTCTGCATTCTGCATCCGATGGCGGCCGGACGCAGGATTTTCTACTCGCGGTAGTAATAGGTCCGGTTCTGCCGGGCAGACGGAAAGGCCGGCAGCCATGATGAGGGGAACTGAACCGCTCGAAGTCTGGGAGATCATTTCCTCCCCGACCGGCTATGCGGCCCTGCAATACGCAGCCGAGCAGGGGGATCCTCCTCTCGAGCCTTTGGTCACACTCATCGAAGAAACCTGCGGAACTTGGTTATCCTGCGATCCCGCTACCCATCTCAAGCGCATTCACAGGATGGTGGCGCGGCTGATGATGGCCGATGGCTGGCAGGAGGCCGGCGTGAAGCCGATGCGGCGCGGACGCCTGATCACCGAGGCCATGACCTTCCAGCGCGGCCCTGATCAAATGGTGCAATAGCGCGGCTTCAGCCGGCCTCGACCCAGGGCATCTCCGTCCCCGTGGGATCGCCCTGTGCCGCCACTCTCTCGATCAGGCGCATATGTCGGTCGAGGCAGCTTTCCAGTTCGAATCTCGCCTGCACTGTCGCCCGTGCCGCGCAGCGCAGGCCCTCGAGCTCGCCCCGCCGTTCGAGTGCCTGCACGATCGTGGCTGCCAGGGCCGGCACGTCGTGAAACGGAGCGAGCAGCCCGTTGCGGCGGTCGGTAATCACCTCCTGGACCGGCGGTGTGCGTGAGCCGACGACCATACAGCCGCAGGCCATCGCTTCCAGCAGGGACCAGGAGAGCACGAAGGGCACAGTCAGATAGACATGAACCGCGGAGACCTGGAACAGTCGCCGCAGCTCCTGATGTGCCAGCCAGGAAATGTGAACGAGGCGCTCGCCAAGCCGGGTTTCCTGCAGCATCGCATCTCGCCAGAGCTGCCCATCCGGACGCGGCCGGCCATAACCTGCGCCATCCCCGCCGACGACAATGAAGCGGGCATCGGGTCTTGCCTGCGCGACCAGCGCGGCGGCGCGCATGAATTGCGGATAGCCGCGATAGGGATCAAGGTCGCGGGCGGCGAAGGTGACGATCTCGTCGCCGGCGCGAATCACCTCGCCATCGGGCAGCGTGAAACTGGCCTCCGCATTCGGCCGGCATAGCTGCGTATCGATGCCGTCATGGCAGATCGCGATCCGGTCGCGGATGCTGGCAGGGTATTGCCGGTGCTGCCAGCGCGTTGGGGTATAGGCGGCGTCGATGGCCTGCAGGGTCAGGAGTTGCGCGGCATTGCGCATTCTCAGCCGCATGCGCTCTGCGTCCGTCGCTTCGTCCGCGGGTTCGAAATCGAAATCCGAGTCCCGATCGTTGTAATAGTACTCGCAATAGCCGATCACCGGCGTGGCTGGCAGCGCGTCCTTCGCGAAGAGCAGCCCACCCCAGCCGGTATGGCCGATGATGACGTCGGGTCGTTCATTGCGCGGCAGTCGCCGCAGGACGGAGGCCACGGCTTCGCCTGTCCTGACGTGATATTCCGTCGCGGCGAGGCTGGGGCTCGCCGTTATGGGTCCGCTGACGGTGTAGAGAATCTGGCGCAGCCCGGGACGGACGGCTTCCGCATGTTCCGTGACCAGCGTCACCTCGGCGCCGTCGCCGAGGAGGCGCCCGATCAGGTGAGCGAATTGACCAGATCCTGTACGATGAACGAATAAGACGCGCATGACGCCAGCAGAACCCCTCCATAGCGCAGGGCGTCGCTCCAGAGTTGCTCGAGACGCCGCAAGGTGTCGTAGGCCGTCCGCATGTCCGGTTCGACATCGAGATCCTGGCTCGGGCCGAACTGATTGCTCTCATCGAGCTGCTTGAGGCGCTCGACCAGAAGCTGGCCCTTGGGGGACAGCGAGATTCGGGCTAGCCGCCGGTCACGCGGCGAGGCGCCGCGCTCGAGATAGCCGCTCTCGACCAGCTGCTTGAGGTTATAGGAGGCGTTCGAGCCGAGATAATAGCCACGGTCGAGCAGGTCGCGCACCGCGATCTCCCCAGTGCCGATCGTCAGCAGAACCATCACCTGCGAGGGCGAAACATCATCGACGCCCAGCCGGGTCAACTCCAGGCGCAGATAGTCGAGAAAACGCCGGTGGACCCTGTCGATCAGGCGGGCGAGGTCGAGCTGGGTGACGGTGTTCCTCGAAATTCCATTGTCCGAATCAGTTCTCCGCTCTGGTCGGCCGGGCTGGCCGTTGACTGCGGCACCCAGGAACTGGGCGCCGTATTGCGGTTTCGAATGCATTCTCTACTCCGCCTGGTTTGAAAATGGGCACCCCGCCCGAAGAAAACCCCTTCTGGAGTGGAATAGCCTATACGCAAAGCACATGCCATCGACGATATGTGGAAACTAAGATTGTAGCAATTTTTTGATATGTATAAACTGTTTCAAAATTCAAAGTATTGCGTTTTTTGGCCATATTCCTCTTTAATAATCGCAGATATTCGATTCTTTATCTGTCATCATAACGACACGCCTAGCGCAACAAGCTAGTATTCGATCGTGTCCCTGCTGGCGATATTTCATGGTTGATGGTTGGCCGTCACCCTGGCCGATCCGGACCCTCTGCAACGGAGATATGAATGAAGGTCGCAGCTTCGGCGCCCGATGGTTTGATCCGTGAACTGCAGCGCTCCTTTGCCGGTGGCCTTGCCTATGCGGCCTTCCTGAGTTTCTGCGTCAACATCCTGCTGCTGACAGTGCCGATGTTCATGGTGCAGGTGCAGGACCGCGTCATCGTCAGCCGCAGCTTCGACACGCTCACCATGCTGCTGGTGATCGCGATCGCTGGTCTCGTTCTCTATGGTGCCATCGAGTTCATTCGCTCCCTGACCTTCCAGACCATGGCAAGCGGCTTCGCCCGGCGCCTCAATCTGCCGGCGCTGGAAGCGGCGGTCAGTGCTTCGCTCGAACAGGGCTCGGCCCAGGCCACCCAGGCGATTCGCGACCTGAACGATATCCGCTATTTCATCGCGAGCTCGGCCATCGCGACGCCGCTCGAGGCGGCCTGGTCGCCGATCTTCCTTGCCGTGCTCTTTGCCTTCCACCCGGTTTATGGGCTCGTCGGCGCGATCTCGCTGATCATATTGCTGATGCTCGGCGTGCTCTCCGACGTGCTGACGCGCCGTGTGCTGAAGGAGGCCAACGAAGAAGGCGTCGCCAGCATCAACGATGTCGGCGCCAGCCTGCGCCACGCCGAGACGATCGAGGCCATGGGTATGCTGCCGGCTTTGGCCAGGCGCTGGCGCGGCAAACAGGTGGCGATGATCGAGCTGCTCGATCTCGGCACGCGCCGCGGCAAGCTGATTGCAGCGGTGACCCGCGCCTCGCGCATGACGATGCAGCTCGCGATCTATGCGACCGGTGCCACGCTGATCATCAGGAACGAAGTCTCGGTGGGCACGCTGATGGCGGCGAGCATCCTGCTCGGCCGCCTGCTGGCGCCTTTCGATTCGATGATATCCGACTGGCGGCAATGGGTGCTCGCGGCCGCCGCGTGGAAGCGCGTGCGCGATCTGCTGCTGCTCGGCTCGTCACGGCGCCAGACCACCGCCAATCCACCGACCCAGGGCGATCTGGTGATCGACCGCGTCGTCTACGCTCCGACCGGGGCAGAGCAGACCGTCATCAAGAGTGTCTCGTTCTCATTGGCGCCGGGCGAAGTGCTCGGCATCGTCGGCCCGTCCGGAGCCGGCAAATCGACTCTGGCGCGGCTGCTCGTCGGGGTTCTGAAGCCGAATGTCGGCGGCGTCTATCTCGACGGTCACAATGTCTATCTCTGGGAGCGCGCCTCCTTCGGCGCCATGGTGGGCTATCTGCCGCAATCGGTCTCGCTGCTGAACGGTACCATCGCCGACAATATCGCCCGGATGCGGATTCCGGAGCCGCAGGCCATTCTCGAGGCCGCTCGGACTGCCGGCGTGCATGAGCTGATCGGGCGCATGCCGCTCGGCTACGACACGAACGTCAATGACGGCGACTTCAAGCTCTCGGGCGGCCAGCGCCAGCGTATCGGCCTTGCCCGGGCGCTATACGGCGCGCCGCGCCTGCTGGTGCTGGACGAGCCCAATGCCAATCTTGATGCGGAAGGCGAACAGAGCCTGATTCGCGCCATCAATGCCGCGCGCGAGGGCGGTGCCATGGTCATCCTGATCGCGCATCGCCCCTCGGTGATGCAGATCGTCGACAAGATCCTGGTGCTGCGCGAGGGCAGGATCGCTCAGTTCGGACCGCGTTCAGCGATCGCCGGCATGATCACGCCTGGTGGCCTCGTCGAGATCGAACCCAAGTCGCAGACTGGCATGAGCAAGCCCCGCGAGGTGACGGCATGAGCAAGCTCCCAGCCCCCATGAGCACGAGCCGCGCGCTCATTCCGGTGACCCCCGTCGAGGAGCCGGAGGAGCGGATGCCCTCGCTGCGCAATCTCGTGCTGGCCGGTGTCAGCGCGATCGCGATCGGCTTCGGCGGCTTCGGGGCCTGGGCGGTGACGGCAAGGCTCGACAATGCCGCCGTCGCGGTCGGTACCGTCGTGGTCGACAGCAAGCGCAAGACCGTCAGCCATCTCGAAGGCGGCGTCCTGAAGATGCTGCTCAAGCTTGAAGGGGACCGCGTCGTCAAGGATGAGCCCCTGCTGAGGCTCGAGGATGCACGTGCCCGCGCCGAGCTGCAGCAGCTCCACGGCAAGCGCGTCGGCTTCGAGGCCAGGCTGGCCCGGCTGCGCGCCGAGCAGAACAACGCGACGGAGATCGACTTTCCCGATGATCTCAAGATGGCCGGAACGCCGATTGCGCAGGAGGTGATCAGAGCGGAACGCAAGCTCTTCCAGGCGCGCACCCAGGTCTATGACGGGCGCATCAGCATCCAGAAACGTGTCATCGAGCAGCATCAGGCCGAGACCGAGGCGCTTCAGGCCCAGATCGAGGCGACGCGCTTTCAGCGTAGCCTGATCGACGAGGAGGTCCGCGTGGTCGGGGACCTCTACGAGAAGCGCTATGCCAAGCGCAGCCAGCTTGTCGAACTCCAGACCAAGCAGAGCGAGCTTGCCGGACGCAGTGGCGAGGCCGCGGCCCGCAAGGCCAAGGCGGAGCAGGCGGTCGCAGGCGCGCAGCTCGAGATCACCTCGCTCGGCCTCGAACGGCAGAACGAGATCGCCAAGGATCTGCAGGATAGCCAGCTCGCCTTGTCCGAGGTGGTCGAGCGCATCGTCCAGGCTGAGGACGTGCTGCGCCGCCTCGTGGTCATGTCCCCGCAGGAGGGTATCGTCGCCAATATCCGGGCGCGGACCGCCGGAAGTGCGATTGCCGCCGGGGAGGCCATTCTCGACATCGTGCCCGAGCGCGAGCCCCTGATCGTCGAGGCCAAGGTCGATCCGCGCGACATCGACTCGGTTAAGCTCGGTGCCGAGACGCGGGTGCGGCTGACCGCCTTCAATGCGCGGCTGATGCCGCCGCTGATCTCGAAGGTGACCTATGTCGCTGCCGACCAGCTTGTCGATGAGAAGTCCGGCGTCGCCTATTTCATTGTCCGGGCCGAGATCACGCCAGAGAGTCTCGCCCAGAACAAGGTCACCCTTCATGCCGGCATGGCCGCAGAGGTCCTGATCGTGAACGGCTCGCGGCGCGCCGTGGACTATCTGCTGGCCCCCTTCKCCGAGAGCTTCAACCGGGCATTCCGGGAGGACTGAACAGGGGCGGTCGGTGCGAATTTTCGCAGTGAATTCAGCAAAGTAAGAATACGTTTCGATTTATATTTCGAATTTTGAAATTCATTCAATGTATAACGTCTGGCAATTAGAGAATTAACGCCAGTAAATCTTTTCGCGCCATAATATTGTCACAACAAATCTCTTGCTGCATCGCACATATTCGGTAGGCTTAGCTCCGTTGAGCAATGACGAGTCATCTGATCGTCATTGGGGCGGCGCCGTTTTGCGAGGTGTTTTGGCGAATGCGCGCCGAGACCCTCGGGGCGCCTCAGTTCATTTCCAGGAGGTGACTATGGCCACGATAGAAGGCAGCGCGTTCGACGACTTCTTGATCGGGACACGGTTCAGCGATGTGATTCATGCCGGTGCCGGCGACGACGTCGTCAAGGGCGGCCATGGAGCAGACGTCCTGTTCGGCGAAGACGGCGACGATGTCCTCTTCGGCGACCAAGGCGATGACGTCATCTTCGGTGGCGAGGGGCGCGATATCCTCTTCGGCGGTCAAGGCGACGATGTCCTTTCCGGCGACGAGGGCAATGATCTGCTCTCCGGCGGCCAGGGGGATGACGTGCTCATGGGTGGCGAGGGGAACGATCTGCTGCAGGGCGACTCCGGCAACGACGTTCTCATCGGTGGCGAAGGGAACGATATCCTCCAGGGCGGCTCCGGCAATGACGTGCTCGAGGGTGGTCTCGGCAACGACCTGCTCTTCGGCGGGGAGGGCAACGACATCCTGTCCGGCGGTGCCGGCAACGACGTCTTCGTCTTCGAAGGGGGCGGCGGCAACGATCTCGTGCTCGATTTCGATGCCGGTCACGACATGTTGCAGATCGCCTCCGACATCAACGGCACCGGCGTTACCTCGGCAGACGACCTCGCCGCGCGGACGACGACGGTCAACGGCAATGCGGTTGTCGATCTCGGCAACGGCGATTCGCTCACTCTCGTCGGCGTCACCGCCGAGGACGTCCAGAGCGATCCGAACTCCTACTTCACCGTCGCGTAACGACCTCGCGACGCCGGCTACTCCCGGCCGGCGTCGCACCCTGACACGTCGGAAGTTGAGCCATGTTGACGATCACGACGACCCAGTTGGTCGGAGACCAAAACTCCAATCCCGAGTTGCTGCGGCTCTGTGGTTCCGTGTTCCTGCTGAGCTGGAGCCTCGACGGACCGCTCGCTGATCGGCAGGTCGTATCGCTGGCAAGCCGGGAGCGGCGCGTTTCCTCCGCCTCGCTGACGCTGGGTCTGGGCGACGGGCGCACCCGGATCGTCTCTGTCTTCCGGCATTCCGGCCATGACGAGATCGTCGCGACCTTGTCCGGTGGCAATCTCGGTCCGGATCAGGCCGTCTCCTTCGATCCCGAATTCGTGCATGCAATGGCGGAGGCGCCCGAGATTCTGCGCGAGCTGACGCCGGCCGCGAGGATTGCGCTGGCAAACGCCCTGATCGCGACCTGGCCAACCCTGTTCAACCTGCGGGAGACGACCGCCTATCTCGCCTTCCTGCGCCAGTTCCTGCTCGCACTTTCCCGCAAACCGACGCCTGTGTTGCCGGTCGCTGCGCTGCCCGACGGCAAGATCCTTCTTGAATCCTCGGTGCCCGGGCGCCTCGACGCGATCAAGGTGGCATACTGGCTCGGCCCCGCAAGCCTGACGCGTATCGCTGCGAATCCGAGGCTCGGCAAACCTGACCGGAGTGCCCGCCGCTCGCTGCACCTGGTCCTTGATGAGCCCCAGCCGCGCGGAGCGGGGCTGCTCGTCCTGCAAAGCGATGTCGGGTTGATCGTCCGGGCCCTTCCCGAGCGCGCCACGGCGCCGACGCTTGGCCGCTGGTGGGCCGGGAAGGCCAGTGAGCGCGACGATCTGCGCAGCTGGCTCGTCGAGCAACTGGCCGGCCAGTCCGAACAGGGGCGCCTGCTCGCGATCGAGATGCAGAGGCGACTGCCCTTGCCGGTCCAGAGCGTCCGTCGTCACGACGACCTGCCCTCGGCCGAGCTCGATCTCGCCGTCTCGACCTCCGCCGGCCTGCTGCTCGGTGGTTGGTACCGCGACCTGGACGGCTTGCTCGATCAGATCCTCATACACCGCAGCACCGGCGCGCCGAGCCCGATCGGTGACCGGATCGCGCGGTTCCGGGCCGTGATGGCAGAGCCCGGCGGCGACAACCGAGCCGTGACCGGCTTCCTGGGTCTCGTGCCCGACTATGCCGGCGGCGCTCCTGTCCTGCAGCCGCGCTGCGCGCTGAAGCTGCGATCGGGGACCACGCTTTTCCTGCGCCCGGCGCCGCAGCCCGCCGACATTGCGACCATCCGCGCCCGGGCCCTGGCCTCGATCCCGCCGCAGCATCTCACGGCTGAAATCCTGCAGCAGAGCCTCGCTCCCGTGCTTGCCGCGTGCCAGTCCGCGCTGCGCGACAGCCTGCCGGAGCCACGTGTGCGGACGATCGGCTCCTTGCCGGACCGGCCGAGTGTCTCGGTCGTGGTCCCGCTCTACCGGGTCTATGACTTTCTGCGGRTCCAGGTGTCAGCCTTTGCGGCTGATCCCTGGTTCGTCGAGAAGGCCGAGCTGATCTATGTGCTCGATTCCCCCGAGCATGAGGCTGAGGTCGCGCATCTGCTCGGCGGCCTGCACCTTGCCTATGGCCTGGCGATCCAGCTCGTGGTGATGGGCCGCAATGGCGGTTTCTCGGCCGCCTGCAATGCCGGGGCCGAGGCGGCGCGTGGCGATGTGCTCGCCATGGTCAATTCGGATGTGATCCCGAGCGAGGCCGGCTGGCTGCCCGCGCTGGCGCGCAAGCTCGACCGGCGCGGGCGTGTCGGCGCAGTCGGGCCGAAACTGCTCTATGACGACGGCTCGCTGCAGCATGCCGGCCTCCTTTTCAAGCGGGACCGTCACGGCGTCTGGCTCAACCATCATTACTTCAAGGGCATGCCGGGCAGCTATCGGCCCGCCAATGTCGAGCGGCTCGTACCCGGCGTCACCGGTGCCTGCATCGTGCTGCCGCGTGCGCTCTTCAACGAGGTCGGTGGCTTCGACGACAGCTATGTCATCGGCGACTACGAGGATAGCGACCTCTGCCTGAAGATCCGGCAGGCCGGCTTCGGTATCAAGTATGTGCCGTCCGTCGCGCTCTACCATCTCGAGCGCCAGTCGATCTCCAAGAGCCTGGATTACACCCGCGGCGTTGCCTCGCAGCACAATGCCTGGCTGCAGACGGGCCGCTGGGACGCCCAGATCGAAGCGCTGATGGCCGATGAATCGGCTCTGCCGCGCAAGGCCGCGCCCGCGCGCGATCCCGACATTCTTCCCCGCACCGTCCTCAGGAGGGCAAGCGCTGCATGACGGCGACCCTGGCACTGCGTCCCATAGAGCCCAGCCCGGGCGCGATCCTCAGCCCCCCCGGCAAGGAATTCGACTGGCTGCTCGACCATATCCGTACCAACCGCTTCCTGCCGCATCCGCCGGCCGAGAACATTTTTGTCGGTGACGGCGACTACCGCGAGATCGGCGCGGAATTCCTGGGCCATTACGTCCGGATCGGCCGCCTGAAGCCGACGGAGCGTGTCTTCGACATCGGCTGCGGCATCGGCCGCATGGCGGTGCCGCTGACGCAGTATCTCGATCCGTCGAAAGCGAGCTATGACGGCGTCGACCCCGTGATGGACGGCATCCTCTGGTGTGCCCAGACGATCACGCCGGTCTACCCACGCTTCCGCTTTCAGCGGCTCGACATCGCTCATCCCCTCTACAATCCGCAGGGTTCGCTGCCCGGCACCGAAGTCGCTTTCGGCTTCGCGAACCAGAGCTTCGATTTCATCACGATGGTCTCTGTGGCGACGCATCTGCCGCCGGAGGAACTGACGGTCTACCTCAAGGAGGCCTGCCGCCTGCTTGCGCCGGGCGGACGCCTGTTCCTGACCGCCTTCGCCATTGACGGGCAGCCGACGGGACAGGAACGCCTGAAATTCAAGCGCTGGCGTGATGGGCCGGGCTGGTACGCGATCGAGGAGGCACCGCTCGCTGCCGCYGGCATCGAGGAGGAGTTCCTGATCGCGCAGACGCAAGCTGCCGGGCTGCTCGTCGAGAGCCTTGGACGCGGCCATTGKCGCGGCATCAACGCACCACATTACCAGGACGTGCTGATCGCGACCAAGCCGGAGCGCAGCCGATGAGCCGCCGCATCCTCGTCGTCGCGCATAACCATCCCGATCTGCATCCCGGTGGCACCGAGATTCTGGCTCATGACCTCGCCGGTGGTTATCGCGAGCAGGGCTGCGACGTGCTCTTCCTCGGCGCGACCAACGCGATCCACCGTGAGGCGCATCCCGGCACGGCCTTGCAGGCTACCGGAACCGATGGCGATGTCCTGCTGTGGAGTGGCCATTTCGACCGCTTCTATCTCAGCCAGATCGATCACTACGGCACACTCCAGGATCTCGCCAGCCTGCTTCAGGAATACCGGCCGGATGTGATTCACATCCACCATCTCGTGCTGATCGGGGCCGAGTTCCTGACGCTGGCGCGGCGCCTCCTGCCGGCGGTGAAGATCGTGATGACGCTGCATGACTATTACCCGATCTGCCATAATGACGGGCTGATGGTGCGGCCGACCGACAAGGAGCGCTGCACCGCGGCCTCTCCGACACGCTGCCGKGGCTGCTTTCCCGGAATCGGCTCCGACCGCTTCCTGCTGCGCGAGCGCTTCCTGAAGACCCATCTTGCAGCGGTCGATCAGTTCGTCGCGCCGAGCCGCTTCCTGCGCCAGCGCTATGTCGACTGGGGGCTGGCGGGCGACCGCATCGACGTCATCGAGAACGCGCGCCCGGCTCGCGAACCGGCACCGCACCGGGCCAAGCGCGGGCCCCGCGCCAGCTTCGGCTATTTCGGCAACGTCAATCCCTGGAAGGGGGTGCTGGAGCTGGTCAAGGCAGCCTCGCTGCTCAGTGCCTCGGGCCTGCGCGGCTTCGAAGTGCGCATCCATGGCGGGGCCCCGTTCCAGAGCGAGGCCTTCATTGCGGAGTTCGAGGCGGCGCTCGCGGCCTCGGACGGCATGGTGACCCATTGCGGCCCCTATCATCGCGAGGAGATGCCGGAGCTGATGGCCGAGATCGATTGGGTGGTGATGCCCTCGATCTGGTGGGAGAATGCCCCGCTCGTCATCCAGGAGGCGTTCCAGCACCGCCGCCCCGTCATCGCCAGCGGTATCGGTGGCATGGCCGAGATGGTGCGGGACGGCATCGACGGGCTGCATGTCCGCCCGGGCGATCCGGCCCAGCTTGCCCGCACCTTGCGGCGCGCGGTCGAGGAGAAGGGCCTGTGGGATCGCCTCGTCGACGGCATCCGGCCCCAGCCGACCATCGCTGAATGCACCGCGGCGCATCTCGCGCTGTTCGACAGGCTCACACTCGCGGAGGCGGCATGACGGTCATGCGCGATCCCGACGGAACCGAGCGGCTGCCCAATGTCGTGCCGGCGCGCCTCAATGGCCGTGTCGATGCCCTCGACGGCAACCGCCTGCATGGCTGGATCTGGGATGAGACCCGTCCCGAGGAGCGGCTCAAGGTCCGGCTCAAGCTTGATGGGCGGGTTGCGATGGAAGCCGTCGCCGACCAGAGCCGCATCGACCTTCGCCGCAACGGCATTGGCGACGGGCGCCATGCCTTTGCGATGGAACTCGATGACACGCYGGTCGCAGCCCGCGATCGACTGAGCATCGTCGGCGTCTCTCCGAGCACGGATGTCGAGCTCGAGCTCAGATTGCCGCCGCCGGCCGAGCTCGCAGCCGAGGCTGCGATCGCGGTGCCGCTTGCGCGCTTCTTCGATCGCGTCGAGGCGTTGATCGCGCTCAACCGGCGTGGGCAGCTCGCCCAGAAGGAACTCGTCGAGAAACTCGACGAGATGACGACGCGCATGGCAGGCAGCGGTGTACAGCGCGACGAGGCCGCGGAGGCCGCGCGCGCCGACCATATTTCCCAGCGCCTGGCCGAGCTCGATGTCTTCCAGCTCCGTTTCGATGCGACGCTACGCAGCTTCGACGAGCGCCTGGTCACGATCCGCAAGGAGGCGCAGCGCCCGATGCGGCAGGCGACCATCCTGCTCGGCTCGCTCTCCGGGCTCGCCGCGCTGATGTCTTTCGTGACCCTGACCCTGATCCTGCTGGACCGGTGATGCGATGAGTGAAGTGATCGTCCCCGATCAGACCCGGATCAGCCCGGCGCCGACCGTCGCCTGGACGCCGCTCGGCGAGAACGCCATCCTGATCATGAGCACCTGCGACGCGATGCCGGGCAAGGTGCCTGTCGCCGTCGACGGCAATCCGCGCAACAAGGCCGAGACCATGGCGCTGACCTGGCGCCGGCCGCAGGCCGAAGCCTCGGCAGCCATCGGCTTCCTTTGCCTCGCACCCGCGCCCGCGACCGACCGCTCCGGTTCCGGCGCCCTGCTGCTCGGTCGCCCCGGCCGGCCGCTGCGCCTCGTGCTGGCGTCGAAGCCGCTGCCGCTGCAATCCTTCCTTGCCGGCCTTGCCGAGGATTCGGGGCAGGCTTTCCCGATGGTTGTCGACGGGCTCCTGGAGATCCTGCTCGCCGGAAAACCCAATCCACGCCGCCTGCGCGCAGCCTCGATGCTGCTCCAGTCGATCGCCAAGCCCGGCGGCTTCGTCGAGGTCATGGGGCCGATCGACGACGGTGTTTTCATTCAGGGCTGGACCTCCGATTTCACGGCAGGCCGGACCAAGCTGCTGATCGCCCATGGCGGGCTGTCCTTCGCCGTTCTGGAGGCAGGAACCTTCGAGCGCGACGATCTTGCCGACGGCGCGCGAGGCTTCTTCGGCCTGCTGGAAGAATGCCAGATCCGCCATCCCAGCGAGATCGAGCGGCTGTTCTTCCGCGCCACGGATGGCTGGCGCGCGCTCGATGTCTATGAGCGCCATGTCCTGCTCGAACCGATCACGGTTCCCGGCCATTTGCGCGACGGGCTGCAGCGCGGCAGCGCGCCGCAGGCGACGTCCGACAAGCTCCGGCGTGCCTCGCAGCGCTTCGATGGCCGGGACACGGTCGCATTGCTGGAGGCGCCGGTGCGGGCCGGCATCGACGACGCGACCATCGTGGAGGGCACCGGCACCCTGATCATCGGCTGGCTGTTCGATCCGGACCGTCATGTCAGCGCGGTGACGCTGCGCTCCGGAAGCCAATCCTGCGTGCTCGACCGCGTCTGGACACGCGTGTCGCGTCCGGACGTCGCCGATGCCTTTGCAGGCGATCCGCGCTTTGCCCATATGCTCGGCGGCCGGCGCAACAGCCACGGCTTCATCGTCTTCGCACCGAAGCTCACGCCTGAGCCCGGCCAGCCGCTCTATCTCGAGTTCGAGATCGAGGGATCCGGCCCTGCCTTCCTGCCCCTGGAGGCCGGGCGCGGCCAGCCGCGGCGGACGCTCGAACGCGTCTTCGCGCTGCTTGATCCGAAATCCTCGACCGCAGCCTCGGTGGTCGAACGCCAGATCGCTCCCGCCTTGCAGGCCGCCGAGATCGCCCCGCCGCGCGTGATCGAGACCATCGATATCGGCGCCTTCAAGGCTGATGCGAATCTGGGGCTGGTGATCGGCCTCGACCATCGCCAGCGCGAGCTCTCCTCGCTCTTCGCCCTGCTCGCGATCGACCCCGAGATACGCCCGGTGCCTATCGTGCTCGCGGTCCCCGGCGAGAGCTTTGACCGGGTCGGTGCCGAGGCACGCCGGCTTGCTCGCTTCTACGGCCTCGCCGTGCGGCTTGCGCTCGTCGATGGGGTCGAGGACGCCTGCGACGCGATGGAGGCCGGCGCGCGCGCCTGCCGCTTCCAGACCATCGCGTTACTCTCGGGGGCCGCGCAGATCCGCATGCCCGGTTGGCTTGGCCGGCTCGAGCGCGCCTTCAAGGCGCGTGGCGGACAATGCGTCGCKAGCCCCACGCTGCTTTTCGAAGACAACTCGATCCGCTGGGCCGGCGCCTGGATGGAAGGGGAGGGGCCGAGCCGGCGTGTCTTCAATCGCTTCGTCGGCTATCCCCTGGAGGCGATCGGCAATCTCGGTCCGATGGAAGTCGCGGCCGGCGCCACCGAATGCTGTGTGATGTCGCGCGCCGCCTTCATCGAAGCCGGGGGCTTCGCCCGCAACTACTTCACGACGGCCGAAAAGGGCCTCGATCTCTGCCTGAAGCTCAGGATGAACGGCTTCCCCTCGCTCTGGGTGCCGGAGGTCGAGGTTTACGTCGTCGATGATGGCGAGATGGCGCGGCCGCATCTGGTCTCGCTTGCCCAGCTCGCCGACCGCTCCAGCTTCGACCGTCGCTGGGCGCTGGCCGTTTCGAACATGCGAGGATGATGATGCGCGTACTCGTCGTGTCCCATGGACACCCGACCCTGTCTCTCGGCGGCGCCGAAATCGCCTCCTACAATCTGCACAAGGGCCTGCAGGCAAGCGAAGGCCTCGACGCGCATTACCTTGCCCGTGTCGGCTCGCCGACGCCGCGTCACGCCGGTACGGCACTGATGAGCCTGCGCCAGCGCGGCGGCGAGCTACTCTACTACGCCGAGGAATACGATCACTTCCTGCTCTCGAACCGGAACACCGAGGAGATTGAGCGCGATTTCGTCCGCGTGCTGCGCGACCTGAAGCCGGATGTGGTGCATTTCCACCATTTCATCGGGCTCGGGCTCGAATGCCTGTTCGCGGTGCGGGACACGCTGCCCGACGCTCTCATCGTGGTGACCTTCCACGAATATCTCAGCATCTGCCATCATCACGGCCAGATGGTGAAGACCGGCGCTTTCAAGCTCTGCTACCGGGCCTCGCCGACCGATTGCAATGCCTGCTTCCCGGATATCGCGCCCGGCCGCTTCCTGGCGCGCGAGACCTTCATCCGGGGCATGCTCAATCTCGCCGATCATTTCATCTCGCCGAGCCGCTTCCTGGCCGAGCGCTACCAGGATTGGGGCCTCTCGGCCGATCGCTTCTCGGTGATCGAGAACGGCATCGACGTTGCCGAGGTCGCACCGCCCCGGCCCTTGCCGGACAAGACGGCACGGCGTTCGCGCTTCGCCTATTTCGGCCAGCTCACGCCCTACAAGGGGGCGGATGTGCTGATCGATGCGGTCACCCGCATCCCGGAAGCCGTCTGGGGTGAGGATTCCATCCTGCTCGTCTATGGCGGCAATCTCGAGCGCCAGCCCGAGGCCTACAAGAAGAAGTTCGCCGAACTCGTCGAGAATGCCGGCCGGCGGGTGCGTTTCTGCGGTGCCTTCCAGAACCACGAGATGCCGAACCTGATGCGCTCGGTCGACTGGGTGGTGATGCCCTCGGTCTGGTGGGAGAACTCGCCGATCGTGATCCAGGAGGCCTATTTCCACGGCCGCCCGATCCTTTCGAGCAATATCGGTGGCATGGCCGAGAAGATCGTCGACGAGGTCAACGGCCTGCATTTCCGCTCGGGCAGCTCGGAGGATCTGGTCGACTGCATGACGCGCGCCCTGAGCGAGCCCGATCTCTGGTCGCGCCTGCGCGCCGGGATCACCCGTCCGCTCACCCATATCGACTGCGCCGCCCAGCATATCGCGCTCTACCAGCGCCTGATCGAGCAGCGCGGCATGCCGGTTCCGGCCAGCCGCGCGGCCACGCCGATGATCGCCTGATGCCAGAAGAAGCCGACACGAAAACCAGGGGAGACAGAACCATGGCCCGCATCCTCGTCATGATCCCATCGGGAGAGGTCTACGACCATGACAATGTGCGCTGGTACCAGCACGCGGATCTCGCGAGCCATATCAACCACTACCATAATATCGGCGACGCCTTCGTCTTCGACTCCTCGTTGAAGCTGCTGAATTTCGAGAAGCTCGACGTCCTGCCGATCGCCAATCCGGACATGGCGCTGATCGACCGGTTGAACGCGGAATACGACTACGTCTTCCTGCGCGGTTCGAACTATGTCCATGCCGAGATGGAATGGAACCAGACGGCTGATGTGCTGCGCCGGCTAAAGATACCGGTCATCGCCTTCGGCATTGGCGCGCAGGCGCCGGTCAGCGGCAAGCTGGAGCTCAGCGAGGACACCAAGACCGTGCTCAGGCTGATGGCGGATTCGACCGCCTCGCTCGGCGTGCGCGGCACCTATTCGGCCGAGATTCTCAACGAGATCGGCATCAAGAATGTCCGGATCATCGGTTGCCCCACGGCGTTCCGCGCCAACAGGCCGGATCTCGCGATCAAGTTGCCTGCGCTCGACAGCGTGAAGAAGGTCGGCATCACGCTGCGGCGCGAGGTCTCGCCGACCTATGCGCAGGACATCAAGCGCTACCTCACCTTCCACCGCGACCTCGTGAAGTCGCTGGCGGGCCGGTTCGAGGCGACGCTGATGGCGCAGGGCGAGATCGAGGAGAAGAAACTCGCGCTGGGAACGCCGGAGCAGAAGGAGGAGGCGATGGCGGCGCTGCGCGGAAACGAGTGGGCCACCTCCTGGTACCTCGATGAGGCGATGGAGGCGCTCTATCGCGGCCGGATGTTCTATTCGGACGTGGTTGCCGATTACGAGAATCTCGTACGCAGCCTCGACCTCGTGCTGGGCTACCGGCTGCACGGCAACCTGATGGCGCTCGCCAACGGCACGCCCTCGATCTACTTCACCTATGACAGCCGCACGGTCGAGTTCGCCGAGACCTTCCAGATCCCGAGCTTCGACGTTTTCTCCGGCCAGGATTTCAGGCTGGAGGAGCATTGGGATCAGGCGCGGTTCGACCGCTTCAACACGACCTATGCCCAGGTCTACGCCGCGATGCGCGACTTCCTGGTCGAGAACAAGGTCGACACCAAGATGCGCGCCCCGGCGGTCAGGGCGGCGGTCGCCCCCGCCATTCCCGAGGCCGAACGAAAGGTGGCCTGATGGTGGAACGCACCATCSTTGCGGCCACGCTGGCGGCCTTGCCGCTGCTCGCCGTTCCGCACCTGTCATTTGCGCAGGCTCCCGGCTATCGCGTCGAGATCGTTCCCGGCGCCACGGAGGAGACCGTCTACGCCTGGTCGCGCCAGCGCTGCGAGGAATGGCATATTCCAGACGCGCCATTGCGGGCCTTCCGCAATCAGAACGGCGCGGTGGTCGCCTTCGCCAGCAATTACCGCAACCGCGCCATGGCCGGCCCCAGCCTCGACCGGATCGGGATTTCCTGTTCGGTCTCCTTCGAGGCCAAGAGCAGTCCGGACCCGAGCGAGTTCAGCGACAAGAACTGGCTGACCGCGACATGGACCAGCGACGGTCGCGACGTCTTCGGGCTGATGCATGCGGAATACCATGCCGACCGCTACGGCAATGCCTGCCGCTTCAAGGACAGGATGAGCTGCTGGTACAATGTCGTAACGGCAGCGCATTCGACTGATGGCGGGCGCCATTTCAGCGCAGAGCCGCGCCAGCTCGTCGCCGCGCCGGCGTTCCGCCAGGATGTCGGCCAGGGGCGCCATCGCGGTTTCTTCAACCCGTCCAACATCATCGAGCGGGACGGCGCCTGGTATGCGCTGATCGCGACCACCGGCGGCGAGGGCCAGAAGGGTGGCGTCTGCCTGTTCCGCAGCACCGACATCAAGGATGCCGCCTCGTGGCGGGCCTTTGACGGCACCGACTACACGGTGCGCGCGGTCGATCCCTATCGCGAGGACCTGTCGCAGGCGAAGCCCTGCCAGCCGCTCAAGGGACTGCCGACCACGGTCGGCTCCGTCACGAAGCACGAGCCGAGCGGACTTTATCTGGCGGTGCTCCATCTCGGTCCCGACCCCAGCCAGGGGATCGCGGGCGGCCGCGTCGCCTATAGCTGGTCCGCGGATCTGCTGCGCTGGTCGCCGCTGCAGACGCTCGTCGTGCATCCGACGATGTGGAGCAAGAACTGCGCTGACACGACCCGCTACGCCTATGGCGCGGTTGCCGACCCCGACTCCACCTCGCGCAATTTCGAAACGACCGGGGACGAGGCGTTCCTGTTCATGACCCGGATGCGGGTGAAGGACTGCAAGCTCGGTCCCGAGCGCGACCTCGTCCGCGTCAAGATTCACATCGTGAAGGACCAGCCTTGAAAATTCTGCGTGCCACAACGAACGAGATCGTCGTCTCCGTCGCGAGGCGTCCCGATGGGGCCTGGCCGGCGCTGCGCCTGCGGCTCGACGGCCAGGATTATGCGACGATCCAGCCGGGCGCGGTGATAACCGGCGATGCCGTCGTCGCCGAGCTCACCATCCCGCTGCCCAGGCTCGCGGACGGTCGGCCGCGCGAGATTGCGGTGCTCGATGCCGAGAGCGGCAAGATCGCGCCCGGCTCGGGCCTCGCCCCGATCGCGACCGAGAAAAAGCTGCGCGCACTGGTGATCTACCCGGCCGGAGAGGTCTACGAGCACGACAAGGTGCGCTGGTACCGGGCACCGATGGAGAAGCTACTCTCCGACTATTTCAACATCGGCGACATGATCGTCTTCGACTCGACGCTCAAGCTGCTGCGCTATGCGCATCTCGAGCCGATGAAGATCATGAATCCGACAGAGGCCGATATCGAGCGCTATGCCAGCGAGTTCGACTACGTCTTCGTCCGCGGCTCGAATTTCATCCATGAAAAGATGGAGTGGTTCCGTGCCGTCGAGGTGCTGGAGAAGGTCAAGCTGCCGGTCTACGCCATCGGCGTCGGCGCGCAGGCGAGCCAGAACCGCGCCATTGAACTGCCGGACGCCTCGAAGCGGTTCTGGCAGATCGTTTCCGACCGCTGCGCCGCCATTGGCGTGCGCGGCGCCTTCAGCGCCGAGACGCTGCGCCATAACGGCATTCGCAATGTCGAGGTGGTCGGCTGCCCCTCGATCTTTCGGACCCGCAAGCGCGATCTCGCCATCCGGGTTCCGGACCAGCGCGAGATCCGCAAGGTCGCCTTCAGCCTCAGGCGCGAGGCGGACAAGAGCTATACCGCCGACCCGGAGGCCTATCTGCGCAACCAGAAGGCCGCGCTTCTCAAGGTCGATCGCCAGAGCGAGATGGTGATGTCCTCGCATGGCGAGCAGGAGGAGAAAGCCTTCTTCCTGCGCGACGAGAAGGCGATGGAGAAGGCGGTGGCCGAGTTCGTTCACACCGGCTGGTGGAGYGGCGCCGATGATGCGGCGATGCGCCGGATCTACGAGAAACAGCTTTTCACCTTCTTCGATGTCGAGCGCTATGACGCGTTTGCGCAGGGGCTCGATCTTGCGGTCGGCTACCGCGTCCACGGCGTGCTGCCGGCGGTGGCGCAGGGCGTGCCGGGCGTTCTCGTCGCCTATGACACGCGCAGCCAGGAGCTGGCCGAGACCCTGAAGATCCCTGTCGTGCCGGAGTCCGCCCTCGCCGAAGGCGGGTGGCGAGCCGTCTATCAGGAAGCGCAGCTCAACACGCTCGCGAAGAGCTATGCCGCCTCCTACGACCGCATGCGTGACTTCCTCGACAGGAACGGCGTTCCCCACCGGATGTGAGGCTGACCCGTTGTCCTGAACCCTGATTGTTGAAGGGGGAGGGCGAGCTTCCCCGCAGCGCGTAAGCTGTGGGGGCGCCTGAACCGAACACCCTGAAAGAGGTCGGCGGCATGGTGTCGACGGCCAGGAGCGGCAGGAGCAGACCATGAAGATCGAATACGACGCGGGCACCGCGCTCACGATCATGCGCGGCAATCCGGTGCGCGGCTGGATCTCGGGCAAGCCCGAGCGCATGGCCAAGGAGCGACTGACGACCGGCAACTATCTCTCGGTCGAGCATAAGCCGAAGTTCCAGATCGATCCGGCCTGGCCGATTTTTACGATGGGCTCCTGCTTCGCGCGCGAGGTCGAGAACGTCCTGATGATGCGTGGGCTGTCGCTCCTGCTCGAAGGCCATGGCGTTCCCGCTGAGCATTTCGAGAGCTGGAACGAGGCGACGGGCCGCGGCGGTGGTGCGGCGCGCGGAAGTTTGAGTCGCGGCGCGCTCAACAAGTACTCGGTGCGGTCCATGACGCATGAGCTCAAGCGCGTCCTGCTCGACGAACCCTATCCGAATGAAGGGCTGATCGAGCTTGCCCCTGACCAGTGGTTCGATCCGCACGCCAGCGGCCTGAGATTGYTCGACCAGCAGACCGCGCTTGCCAACCGCAAGCGCCTGACGGCCGCGACCTCGCGAATCAGGGACGCGCGGATCTGTTTCTTCACGCTCGGGCTGACCGAGACTTGGCTCGACTCCGAGACCGGGCTCGCCATGAATATCCACCCCGGCCCGACCTGGCTCTCGCGCATGCCCGAGCGCTTCCGCTTCGTCGACTACGGCTATGAGGCGACCTTGAACGACATGCTCGGCGCGATCACGCTGATCCGCGAGCACTGCCATCCGGAGATGCGTTTCATCGTCACCGTTTCGCCAGTGCCGCTAGGCGCGACGTTCAAGGATGCCGACGTCATCGTGGCCAACAGCGCCTCGAAATCGGTGCTGCGCGCCGTCGCCGAGGAGCTCTACCGGCGCTTCGATTTCGTCGATTACTTCCCGAGCTACGAGATCGTCCTGAACTCGCCGCGTGCCATCGCTTTCGAGGAGGACCAACTCCATGTCGCCCGCAAGATGGTGGCGACGGTGATGGAGACCTTCGAGCGCAGCTATCTCGGTCAGACGATCGGCGCGACTGCCAGCCCGGCGCTGGTCTGACGCAGACTCACCGGGAACAGGGTCAGTCCGTCCCCGTCCACACGGTGGTGATCGCGTCGATATCGGGGCGCCGGCGCTCGGTCGGCGCTTCCTTCGCCGTGCCGATATGGACGAGGCCCGCGAGCTTCTCGCCGCTCGAAAGCCCGAACAGGGCGTGCACGCCGGGGCTGTAGGCGGCCCAGCCGGTGAGCCAGTTCGCGCCGAAGCCAAGCGCGTGGGCTGCGGTGAGCAGGTTCATGCAGACCGCCCCGGCGGAGAGATCCTGCTCCCAGACCGGGACGCGCRCCTCGGGGTCGCTTTTGCTGACGACCAGGACGATCAGGGGCGCATAGGTCAGCGAGCGGCCGATGATCCCGGTGAATTTCTCACGCTTCTCGGCATCCATCGCCGCGTTCTCGGTGGCATAGAGCCGCGAGACACGCTCGCTTGCCCGTTTGCGCGCTTCTCCCGCAAGCACGATGAAGCGCCAGGGTTCGAGCACGCCATGATCGGGCACGCGGGCGGCGATCGTCAGGATGCGGGCCAGCGCTGCAGCATCCGGGCCCGGCTCGCTGAGCATCGTCATCCCGACCGAGCGGCGCGTTTCGAGCAGGCGCAGCAGCGTCTCGCCATCCCCGGGCGCTGCGGCAAGGGCCGCCTGGCTCTGGTTCATGTCCTCACGTCCTCGATCGTTGGCGCTTTCGCGCGTGCCCGCGCTTGAAGCATCGGTCCGAAAAGTGGATTGCGGCCTTCGGGAAAGCCGATGCAAACCCGAAGACTCAGATCACCGATGATCTAAGCCCGGCCGGCAACCTCGACCAGCCTCAGATCGGCGATCGGCGCCGGTCTTGCCAGACGCGCCAGGGCCACCTGCAGGGCGTCGATATCCTGCTCCGGGCTCGGCCGCCAGCCGCATGGACAAGCGTCCTCATGGCGATGGGCATCGGAGACCTCGCGATAGATCGAGCCGATTGCCTCGGCGGCGAGCCGCATCACGGTCATCGGGGCGAGCTGGGAATCGTGCAAGGCGTTGCAGAATGCCGTCATAACCACCTGCCGCAGCGCGGCGCGGGCGGCCTCGGTGTTCTCGTCATGGATCAGTTCAAGCGGCACGGTGGGCGTCCTCCCGCCGATGGTTGGGTTTCTCACCTTGGGCGGGACCGAGCGGCTGCGCCGATCCCTCGATCGCAGCAGTCAGCAGGTCGACGAGACGCTGCATCCGCGCCGGCAACGCCTGATAGGCGGCCGGGCTTGCATTGGCGGGGCCCTTTGCGAAGGCGAGCGCCCGACGCAGTTCGAGCGTGGTCGCCTTGGTCCGCAGCGTTTCCTGGATGATGAGTTCGTCGCTCCGGCCGATTGCCGCAACTACGTCCCCTGCAGAAATCTCGCCCATCTCGTTGCCTCGCCGTGACCGATTCTTACATGGCGAAATTCAGTAGGCGCGAGGGGGTTGTAGTGCAACGTATTGTTTTCATTGAATAAATAGAACAATTCGAAACTGCGGGGTGGCATCGGTGCCGCAAGGTCAGAATCATTCAGCCTTGGTTCATCGAGCGCAGGATAGGCGCCATGCTGGCAGGCGTGTGCGGCAATCGGGAAAACCCGGGCGTGGACGTGTGTTGTTCCGATCCGGGGGGATCATCGTTCTTGCTGAAGTCAGTCGAAGCGCCTGGCATTGCCGAAAGCCTGCCCTCCGATCGGCAGGTCGCCTGGCGCTTTGCCGGCTTGACCGGCGGTTTCTGGCGTGGAACGACCCGTGGCAAGGCCYGGTTCTGGACGCTGTCGCTGGCGGCATCGATCATCTTCAGCGTCTTCGTCAATGTCACCGTCAATCGCTGGAACGGCTGGTTCTTCGATGCGCTGGAGAAGAAAGACACGGAGAGCGCGCTGACCGCCATGGCGGTCTTTCCGGTGCTCGCGCTCATCGTCGCCGGTATCGGCGTCGCCATCCTGGTCACGCGCGAGACGCTCCAGGTGCACTGGCGGCAATGGGTAACGGCGAAGCTCGCTGACGGCTGGGTTGGAGAGCGACGCTTCTTCCGTCTGAGCCTCTCGAATGACGAGCCGGCCAATCCCGAATATCGCATCGCCGACGATGTGCGCTGGGCAACCGAACCGCTCGTCGATTTTGCCATAGGTCTGCTGTCGGCTTTCATCACCATCGTGATGTTTATCGAGATCCTCTGGGAGATCGGGGGCGCGCTGACGATTCCGGCCGGCTCGGGGGCGATCACCATCCCGGCCTATCTCGTATTGGCGGCAATCCTCTATGCGGTGCTGGTTTCGCTTCTGATCACCGTTGTCGGCCGCCGGCTGCCGCGCCTCGTTGCGGCTCGAAACGAGGGCGAAGCCAAGTTGCGCTTCGCCCTGATGCGCATTCGCGATCATGGCGAGCCGATCGCGCTCGCTCGCGCCGAGGCAGGCGAGCGTCGCGCCGTTGCGCGCACCTATGACAGCCTGGCGCAGCGCTGGCTCGCCATGATCCGCCAGCGCGGCAGGCTGACCTGGATCACCAATGGCAGCGGCGCGCTCGTTCCGGTCGTTCCGTTGCTGCTGGCCGCGCCGAAATATCTCTCCGGCGAGATGTCGCTCGGCGGGGTCGTTCAAGTCGCTGCCGCCTTTGTCGCCGTGCAGAACGCCTTCAACTGGGTGCTCGACAATTTCATGCGCATCGCCGAGTGGCTGGCCGCCGCGCGGCGCGTCAACGAACTGGCCGACGCGCTCGACCGTGTCGAACAGAGCCGGCCGGATGATCATCTGACCGTGAAGCAAAGCCCTGACACTCTGCTGTGTCTCGCGGATGTCACCTTGACCGATCGCGATGGCCGCAACCTGGCCGCCGATCTCAGCTTCTCCCTGCCGGCCGGCGCGACCTTGCATCTTTCGGGCGAACTCGGGCTCGGCAAATCGGCGCTGATCCAGGCGCTCGCCGGTCTCTGGCCTTGGGGCAGAGGCGAGATTTCCCTGCCGGAAGGAGCGCGGGTGACCGTCGTGCCGCACAGCCTGCACCTGAGCGAAGGCAGCCTGCGCACGATTCTTGATACGGCGTTGACCCGTCCAGGCGATGCGCTTGCCGATGCCTTGCGCCGTTACGGGMTCTCTGCGCTCGCCGCGAGCCTCGACGAGCATCGCGACTGGGACAAGCTCCTGGCGACGGGCGACAGGCAGCGCCTGGCGCTGGCCCGCGCCGAACTCGAAGCGCCTGACGTGCTCCTGCTCGACGAATCCACCAGCGCCCTCGAAACCGACACTGCGCTCGAGCTCATCGCCGAGCTGCGAGCCGTGCGGCCCGGCGCCATCATCCTGCTGATGGGCCAGAGCCCTGGCTTTGCGGAGGCCGCCAGCCACCATCTCGTGATGAAGCGGGCCGGCGGCGTGGCGCGGATGGCCAATCCGGATGGCACGCCCGCCCTGCGGGCCAGTGTGGTGGAGCGGGGCCTGACATGACGGTCGTTTCGGTCAGCCTTGCCGCGAAACCCTGTACCTCGGGCCCGACCAAGCCCGCCTTGCCTCATGCCGCAGGTATGACGGACCTGCCTGTAACGGAGCTGATCGCATGCTGAACATCTGGGACGTCTATTGGGGCCTGCGGGTCGAGCAGTGCCCTTGTGACGTGCATTTCGTCGAATGGCTCGAGGAGCAGAGCCTCACCGGCAAGCGCATCTATCATTTCGGGACCGGCGGGCATCACTATATCGGCATCCGCTGCGCCGAGCCGGAGCTCGACTGCACGGTGCTGGGCATCACCGCTTCGCCCAAGGAATATGATGCCTTCGTCAAGCTGGCGACCGAGAACCCCTCGATCACCAAGACCTATTCCGCCTATTTCGGTGACATCTATACCAGCAACGCAAAGCTGCTGCCGCGCTTCGATATCGTCACCCTGTTCCATTCCTGCGAGTTCCGCAGCGAGAAGAACGATGCCTATGGCGCGCTTACCGATCTCGAGGTGATGCAGCTCTTCACCGACCAGACTGACGCCGGCGGCTATATCCTGTTCTATACCGGCTCCTTCGCCTATGCCTCGGCCGAGCCGATCATTGCGGATTGGGCGAAGTCGCGCCCGGTCGAGGAGGTCGGCCTGTTCAAGACGCTGCGCGTTTTCCGCAAGACTGCCTGAGGCAAGCCGCAGTTGCGAACGATTTGGAACGGCGCTAGGGCTGTTGCCATCGTTCACTCGAGAAAGGGGGGCTGCGTGATTACGTTCTTTCGTCACCATCGTCAGCGTGGCCCCGTTCAGGCCCTGCAAGCTGTCTTGCAGGGCTGACCCAAAGACGATCGCTCAACGGTTCTCTTCCGGTCTGCCCTTCGTGGCGGCGCAGCGTCGAGCCTCATGGCTCCGGTGAACTGCGCCTCTCCCAACCCAACGARCTGACGCCGCACAGGCATCCGGCATCCGCATCCTCAAGGCCGTGGAACGCGCCTTTCCTGGATGCCGGACAACGGCTCGCGCAGTCCAGAGAACGATTATGGCTTTGATCAACGCCCGCAAACTTGGCGTCACGCTCGGTGCGCCGCTCTTTTCCAATCTCAATCTTGCGATCGGGGCGGGAGATCGCCTCGGCCTCGTCGCAGCCAATGGCCGGGGTAAATCCACCCTGCTGCGCTGCCTTGCTGGTTCCCATGAGCCTACGACTGGCGAGATCACGCGGTCGCGCGGACTTCGCGTCGGCCATGTCGAGCAGGAAATTCCCGCCGGGCTGCTGGCGTTGCCCCTCTATGACCTCGTCCGTCGCGCGCTCCCGATGGAGCAGGCCGAGACGGAATCCTGGCGCGTCGACGTTGCGCTGGAGGCGCTCGAAATTCCCGAGGCGCTTCGCCGGCGCCCCCTGTCGCAGCTGAGCGGCGGCTGGCAACGCTTCGCCATGCTGGCCAGCGTCTGGGTGACCGATCCCGACATGCTGCTGCTCGACGAGCCGACCAACCATCTCGACCTCGCCCGGATCAGCCAACTCGAGGAATGGCTGAACGGTCTGCCGCGCGACGTGCCCGTGGTGATCTCCAGTCATGATCGCGCCTTCCTCGACGCGGTGTCCAATCGCACGCTGTTCCTCAGGCTGGAGAGCTCACCGGTCTTCGCGCTGCCCTATACGCGGGCGCGCGCCGCGCTGGATGAGGTCGACGCCTCGGAGGAGCGTCGCTACCAGCGCGAGATGAAGGCGGCGCAGCAGTTGCGCCGGCAGGCGGCGAAGCTGAACAATATCGGGATCAATTCCGGCAGCGACCTCCTCGTGGTCAAGACCAAGCAGCTCAGGCAAAGGGCCGAGCGCCTGGAAGAGGCGGCGAGGCCTGGCTATCAGGAGCGCTCATCGGGCGCGATCAGGCTGGCCAATCGCGGCACGCATGCCAAAGTCCTGGTGACCCTCGACGATCTTTCCGTCGAGACGCCGGATGGGGCGCCGCTGTTCAAGACCGGCAAGCGGTCGATCGCCCAGGGTGACCGGATCGTGCTGCTGGGCCGCAACGGGACCGGCAAGTCGCGACTGATTGGCCTGATCAGGGACGCGATCGCGGAAACCGACGCTGCGCGCATCAAGGTCACGCCGTCGCTTGCTCTTGGTTATAGCAGTCAGAGTCTTTCCGAACTCGCCGATAGCGATACGCCGCACGGCGTGATCACCCGGCGCTTCGATGTCGGCGACCAGCCGGCGCGCAGCCTGCTAGCGGGGGCGGGTGTGTCGATCGACATGCAGAGCAGCCGGATCGGCGCGCTCTCGGGCGGGCAGAAGTCGCGGCTCGCCATGTTGGTCTTGCGCTTGGCCAATCCGAATTTCTACCTGCTCGACGAACCGACGAACCATCTCGACATCGAAGGGCAGGAGGCGCTGGAGGGCGAACTCATGGCGCATGAGGCGAGCTGCCTGCTGGTTTCGCATGACCGCAGCTTCGTCAGGGCGGTCGGCAATCGCTTCTGGCTGATCGAGAATCGCAAATTGGTCGAGATCGAGGGGCCGGAGGCATTCTTCGCTGCGGCTCAAGCCGGAGAAACTTGAGGTTGGCCAAAAGCTTGGGCTGAAGCGGACAGATGTCGTCGGGCCRTCGCAATGCCGGCCCGACGCGACCTGCGTCAGCCTCATGGTGCGCATTCGCCGCGTCGTCCCGTCTTGTGGATCGCGGCCGAGGMGCTATCTGTCGGGGCCGGGGCGCTGCGGTGCCCTCCCGTCCGCAATCGACGCGAGCACATTCCCACCTCGCGCAATTGACCACGAGAGAGCATGTCGTACGGCCCGCACGAGCCCGGAATGCCGCTGCGCAAACGCAGTCGCTGGCGCTGGTTCGGCCCACTTGCCAGCACGGTCATCTTCGTCGCTTCACTGGCCGTCCTCTGGCTGATCATCCGCGAGATGGAGCCGGGCCAGGTAGCCGGTGCCTTCGCCGATGCCAGCCGCCGCCAGATCGGGCTGGCGCTCGGCTTCACCGCGCTGAGCTATCTGCTGCTGACCGGCTATGATGCGCTGGCGCTGAGAAGGCTGGGGATGTCGATCCCCTACCGAACGACCGCACTCGCCTCCTTCACCAGCTATTCCGTGTCCTTCACGCTCGGATTCCCGATCGTGACGGGCGGCACCGTTCGTTACTGGATCTACTCGGCCAAGGGGGTGCGCGCCTCCGAGGTCGCTCGCCTGACGATTATCGCCGGCCTGACCTTCTGGCTCGGCCTCGGCGCGATCCTCAGCGCCTGCCTGTTCTATGCCACCGATTCTGTCGCGATGCTCGCGCGCACCTCGCCCTGGGTCGTGCAGGTCGTCGGTGGCGCCACGGGGCTCGCCATCCTCGGCTATCTCGTCTGGGTCGCGACCGAGGAACGCACTTTCCGGGTCCGCGGCTGGAATCTGCCGCTGCCGGGGCTCGGCATCACGCTAGGCCAGATGACACTTGGCGCCTGCGAGGTCTGCGCCGCCGCCGCCGTGCTCTTCGTACTGCTGCCCGGCGGCTATGGGCTGGAATATCCGGCTTTCCTGGCGGCCTATGTCTTCGCTTGCCTGATCGGCATCGCCGCCCATACGCCCGGCGGGTTGGGAGTCTTCGAGGCGACGATGCTCGTCGCGCTCAACCGACTGCCCTATGGTCATGTGCTTGGAGCCTTGCTGCTCTTCCGCATCATCTACTACCTGCTGCCCTTCATCCTGGCGCTGGTGATGCTGGCGCTGCACGAAATGATCCGCCGCATTAAGCGCCACGATATCTAGGGTGCCGCCCCTTCAGATCATCTGACCTGATCTCGTATCCGGTCAGATGATCCGACTGCTGTGATTGCCGCGTCTTTCTCGAAAGCCGACGCTTTAGCGGCTGCTGCGCGCTGCGTAGGCGACCTGGCGGCTGCTGCGCTTGTGCCCATACCAGGAGGCCTCGCGCGCGCCGACATCCGCATGGACGATGCCGTTCGAATAGGAACCGACGCCGCCGGTGCTCGCGAGGGCCTTGGCGGCAGCGACCGCGCTGCGTGTAGAGGCGGCTAGTGGCCTGAAGTCGATCGCCTTTCCGCTATAATGCTGCGAGTTCCGGGCATGGCGACCGCCGCAGGTCGAGGTGATCTTGATCGGGCCGATCTTGGCGACCAACTCGCTGATCATCGCCAGGGTTTCCGGTTTGAGGCAGCCCAACCCCTTCACTTGCGGTTGGAAGGAAACCTTGCCGGCGGGGACATTGGCTTGGGCGGTCGCAGGGAGGCATACTGCAACGCATGCAGCCAAGATAAAATGACGCATAAAAGACTCAACAAGACTAGGGAGAATGGAAGGCTCAAGCCACCAAATTCTTGGTCTGGCTGACCAGTTCCATGTCCGAATAGTGTCCGTAGAAGGCCAAAAGATGGCTGGCCATGCCGATGGTCATCGTTACATCGATTGAGCATCATTATCAGTAGCCTTTCCAAGTCCGATGTTGTCTCAATAAAACGATGATAATTGGCTGAAAATACATTCTTGATCTGAGCGAGAGCGGCCGGTCGCAATTCCGATCATGGTCGAGACAGCCTCGGCCTCCGCGGCGCCCGGCGCGTCGCCGATAGTGACCACCCAAGCGCGCTTCGTTCCTGCTGAGATCCTGGATGGCGTGGATTTCGCCCAGTGTCGCCGCGCGCTGTGGGGGGCCTCGCAAGTGCGGGGGGCATCTCGCCCGGAGCGATTGGCAGAGCGCGTGCCAGCCCCTATGAGGGCGCCAGCTTCCTCCTGATAGGCATGTTCACATGGTCGATGTCGTCGATCCCCACGCGCCGGCCACTGCAGCGCTGATCGAGGCGCTGGGTTCCGCCGTGGTGCTGCTCGATGCGCAAGGGGTGGCGCAGGCACTGAGCCCAGCGATGCGCGCGCTCATTCCGGCGCTCGAACGCGGCCAGTCGCTCACGCTCGTCCTGCGCGACCCCGACCTGATCGACGCGATCGAGCAGGTTTCGCGCCGTGGAGGGCGCCGGGTCATCGAGTTGGTCGAGCGCGTGCCGGTCGAGCGCACATTCCGCATCCACATCGCAGCTTTGACCGGCGGCGTCTGGCGTAATCCCGTGGTGCTGACCTTCGAGGATCTGAGTGAGCTGCGCGTCACGGAACGCATGCGCGTCGATTTCGTGGCGAATGCCAGCCACGAACTGCGCACGCCGCTCGCCTCCCTTCTCGGCTTCGTCGAGACCCTGCAGGGACCGGCGCGCAACGATACCGGCGCGCGCGACCGCTTTCTCGCCATCATGCGCGAACAGGGTCTGCGCATGGCGCGGTTGGTCGACGATCTGCTTTCGCTCTCGCGCATCGAGCTGCGCGCCCATCTCGCGCCGGACACGCCTGTCGATCTCTCCGCGATTTCGCGCGAGATCGTCGACTCGCTCACCCTGATGGCACGCGAGCGCAAGGTGGCGTTGAAGCTCGAGACGCCGACCCAGCCGGTCCAAGTCGCGGGGGACCGCGACGAGTTGCTGCGGCTGATGGAGAACCTCGTCGAGAACGCCATCAAATATGGCCGTGAGGGCGGCGTGGTTGCAATCAATGTGGTCGAGGGCGCGAGCGAAGCCAGCGTCAGCGTTCGTGACGACGGGCCAGGCATCCCGCCCGAGCATCTGCCCCGCCTCACCGAACGCTTCTATCGTGTCGACACGGCCGCGAGCCGCGAGGCCGGCGGCACGGGCCTTGGTCTCGCCATCGTCAAGCACATCGTGTTACGCCATCGCGGCCGTCTCACCATCGAGAGCGAGTACGGCAAGGGCGCCCTCTTCAAGGCGATCCTGCCGCGCCTCGGCGCGATGATGCGGAGCCCGTCCTGACCAATGTGACGGCGAACGTGACGGTCTGTCATCTGTCTGTCACATGGAAGGTGTTCTAGCGGGGCTGCTAAAGACTGCGACCCAGACGAGGACTCCTCTAATGCGCAAAATTCTCATTCTCGCGGCTGCGACGATCGGCTTGGCCGGCGTTGCCCAGGCCGCCGACATTACCGGCGCGGGCGCGACCTTCCCTTTCCCGATCTACTCGAAATGGGCTGAAGCTTATAAGAAGGAGACCAATATCGGTCTCAACTATCAGTCGATCGGCTCAGGCGGCGGTATCCGGCAGATCAAGGCCAAGACGGTTGCGTTCGGCGCGACCGATGCCCCGCTCAAGGGCGAGGACCTGACCAAGGACGGCCTGATCCAGTTCCCGACCGTCATGGGTGGCGTCGTTCCGGCCGTCAACATTGCCGGCGTCGAGCCGGGCAAGCTGAAGCTCACCGGCGCGATCATCGCCGACATCTATCAGGGCACCATCAAGAAGTGGAACGATCCCAAGATCGTCGCCATCAATGCCGGCCTGACCCTGCCTGACGCCAACATCAACCCGGTCTATCGTTCGGACGGCTCGGGCACGACCTTCGTCTTCACCGACTATCTCTCGCGCGTTTCGCCGGACTGGAAGTCGAAGATCGGCACCAACACGGCCGTGCAGTGGCCGGTCGGCATCGGCGGCAAGGGCAATGAGGGCGTCTCGGCCTCCGTCAAGCAGGTCGCGAACTCGATCGGCTATGTCGAGTACGCCTATGCCAAGCAGAACAAACTGGCCCATGCGCTGGTCGAGAACGCCGACGGCCAGTTCCCGGCTCCGGACGACAAGTCCTTCCAGGCCGCTGCCGCCAATGCGAACTGGAACGAGGCTCCCGGCTTCGGCATCTCGTTGAACAACCAGAAGGGCGCCCAGGCCTGGCCGATCACCTCCGCCACCTTCCTGCTCGTCCATGCCAAGCCGGAGAAGCCCGAAGAGGTGCAGTCCGCGCTGAAATTCGTCGACTGGGCCTTCAAGAACGGCGACAAGCTCGCGCTCGATCTCGACTACGTGCCGCTCCCGGCCAACGTCAAGGATCAGGTCCGCGCCGCCTGGAAGGGCGCCACCGACCCGGCTGGCAAGCCGATCTTCTGATCCATGCTATGACGCGAGGCGGGTTGTTCCCGCCTCGCGTTCGACTTTGTGAGACCCGTTTCCTCGTGCTTCTTATGCGACCGGAGTAACCACGGATGGCTGCCGTGACAGACCAGATGGCCGCGCCCGGCGCGCCCGCCATTCGCCGCACTCCAAAGGGCACCTTCGACATTGTCTTCCGCAATGCCAGCCGGGCCGCCGCGCTCTTCGTGCTGGTGCTGCTCGCGGGCATCATCGCCTCGATGATCATCGGCGGCTGGCCCGCCTTCCGCGAATTCGGCCTTGGTTTCATCACGTCCAGCGTCTGGGACACCCAGAACGAGCAGTATGGCGCCTGGCCTGCCATCGTAGGCACCTTGTCGACCGCGCTGATCGCGCTGGTCCTTGGCGTGCCGCTCTCGCTCGGCATCGCCGTCTACCTCACCCAGCTCGCGCCGCCCTGGTTCAAGCGCCCGGTCTCGACGACGATCGAGCTGCTCGCCGCCGTGCCCTCGATCATTTACGGCATGTGGGGTCTCTTCGTTTTCGTGCCGCTCTTCGCGGCCTATGTGCAGATCCCGGTCTCGAACATCGTCGAAGGCATTCCGCTGGTCGGCACCGTGCTGTATTCGCGCTCGCCCTCGGGGCTCGGCATCCTGACGGCCGGCATCATCCTCGCCTTCATGATCATCCCCTTCATCGCCTCGATCACCCGCGACATGCTGGAGCAGATCCCGTCCGTGCTGCGTGAGAGCGCCTATGGCATCGGCGCCACGACCTGGGAGGTCGTGCGCCATGTGCTGGTGCCGCAGGCCGGCGTCTCGATCATCGGCGCGATCATGCTCGGTCTTGGCCGCGCGCTTGGCGAGACCATGGCGGTGACCTTCGTCGTCGGCAATGCCAACCGGCTTTCGGCCTCGATCATGGACCCCGGCTCGACCATTGCCTCGCGCATCGCCAACGAATTCAACGAGGCGATGGGCCTGCAGCTCAACGCGCTGATCGCGCTCGGCTGCATCCTCTTCTTCGTCACCTTCGTCGTCCTCGTGATCGCGCGTATCCTTGTCGCGCGCGTCAAGTCCTTCTGAGCGGAGCCTGGCCATGAACAGCGCCGTCACCCCGCCCGCAACGACGCCTCATCAGGTCTGGGGCCGCGTCCGCCCCGCGCGCCGCACCGCGGATCGGGCGATGAAGATCATCGCCACCAGCTTCACCCTTCTCGCCATCTTCGTGCTGTTCTGGATTCTCGGCATGCTGCTCGTGAAGGGGATCGGCGGGCTCTCCGTCGCGACCTTCACCCAGGTGACGCCCGGTCCCGGCAGCGAGGGGGGCGGCCTTGCCAACGCCATTGTCGGCTCGATCGTGCTGACCTTCCTCGGCATCGCCGTGGCGACGCCGGTGGGCGTGCTCGCCGGCACCTACCTTGCCGAATACGGCAAGGGCTCCAAGCTCGCGGACCTGATCCGTTTCATCAACGACATCCTGCTCTCGGCGCCGTCGATCCTGATCGGCCTCTTCGTCTACGTCATCCTGGTCGAGCCATTCCGCGGCTATTCCGGCTGGGCCGGCGGCGTGGCGCTGGGCATCATCGCGATCCCGGTGATCGTGCGCACCACCGAGGACATGCTGCGCCTCGTGCCGAGCTCGTTGCGTGAAGCCGGTGCTGCGCTCGGCGCCCCGCCTTCGGTCGTCATCACCAGCGTGACCTGGCGGGCGGCGAAATCCGGCATGGTCACCGGTATCCTGCTGGCCCTGGCGCGCATCGCCGGCGAGACGGCGCCGCTGATCTTCACTGCGCTGAACAACAATTTCTGGTTCTCGCCCAGCCTCGTCGGCGGCGTCTCCAACCTGCCGGTGACGATCTACCAGTTCGCCTCCGCCCCCTATGAGAACTGGCAGCAACTCGCCTGGGCCGGTTCGCTGATCATCACCGTCTCGATCCTGTGCCTCTCGCTTATCGCCCGCCGTATCGTGCGGGGCGGCAAATGAACGGCCTTAAACCCTCGTCGCGTTCGATCTGAAGGAACAAGTCGATGCTTTCGACGCTGGAACTGAGCCCGCAAGCGCTTGATGCCGAGGCCCCCGTCCGGATCGCGGTCAAGAACCTCGATTTCTACTACGGCGAGCACAAGGCGCTGAAGAACATCAATCTCGACTTCCGGGACCGCCATGTCACGGCCCTGATCGGACCGTCGGGCTGCGGCAAGTCGACCCTGCTGCGCATTTTCAACCGGATCTACTCGCTTTATCCCGAGCAGCGCGCCACCGGCGAGATCCTGCTCGACGGCCGCAACGTCATCAGCAACGATATCGATGTGAACGAGCTGCGCTCGCGCGTCGGCATGGTGTTCCAGAAGCCGACGCCCTTCCCGATGTCGATCTACGACAATGTCGCATTCGGCATCCGCCTCTACGAGAAGCCACCGAAATCCGAGCTCGATGACCGCGTCGAGGGTGCGCTGCGCCGTTCCGCGCTCTGGGACGAGGTCAAGGACAAGCTGAAGACCTCCGGCATGGGCCTGTCCGGCGGCCAGCAGCAGCGCCTCTGCATTGCGCGGACCATTGCCCAGAAGCCGGAAGTCATCCTGTTCGACGAGCCGACCTCGGCGCTCGATCCGATCTCGACCGGCAAGATCGAGGACCTGCTCGAGCAGCTCAAGACCGACTTCACCATCGTCATCGTCACCCACAACATGCAGCAGGCGGCGCGTATCTCGCAGTACACCGCCTTCATGTATCTCGGTGAGGTGATCGAATTCGACGCCACCAACACCATCTTCATGAACCCGCACAAGAAGCAGACGCAGGACTACGTCACCGGCCGCTTCGGCTGAACCGGCGCCCAGCCTTCCAACTGCTTTGCCGACAAAGGATACGCCGCGATGACTGATCACATCGTCCGCTCATATGATGCCGATCTCGAGGGGATCCGCCGCAGCCTGGCCGAGATGGGGGGCATGTCGGAGCGCATGCTCGGCGATTCGACAGTCGCCCTGGTGCGCCGCGACACCGGGCTGGCACAGAAGGTCATCAGCGCCGACCAGCGCCTCGACAATCTGCAGCGCGAGGTAGAGGAGAAGGCGGTGCTCACCATCGCCCGGCGCCAGCCGCTCGCCAACGACCTGCGCGAGCTGATCTCCGCCATCCGCATCGCCGCCGATATCGAGCGTGTCGGCGATCTCGCCAAGAATATCGCCAAGCGCGCGGTCGCCATCTCCGGCCAGTTCCAGCCGCCGTCGCGCGCGGTCGTCGGCCTCGAGCATATGAGCCGCCTGGTTCAGGCCCAGCTCAAGGACGTGCTCGACGCTTACGCCGTCAGCAACGAGCAGAAGGCCATGGAGGTCTGGCGCCGCGACGATGAGATCGACGCGCTCTATACCTCGCTCTTCCGCGAGCTGCTCACCTATATGATGGAAGACCCGCGCAACATCACCTTCTGCACGCATCTCCTGTTCTGCGCCAAGAATGTCGAGCGCATCGGCGACCACACCACCAACATCGCCGAGACGATCCACTATCTCGTCACGGGCGAAGCCTTGGACGCAGCCCGCCCGAAGCTCGACACGACCAATATCCTTCTGGACGCCGCCACCGGTGAGTGACCGGCGCCCGACACCTTTGGGACCGAGTGAGACATGCCTGCACGCATCCTGATCGTTGAGGACGAAGAGCCGCTGACCCTGTTGCTGCGCTACAATCTCGAAGCCGAGGGCTTCGAGGTCGACAGCGTCGCGCGTGGCGACGATGCCGAGCTGCATCTGCGCGATCATACGCCGGACCTCGTGCTGCTCGACTGGATGCTGCCGGGCCTTTCCGGCATCGAGCTCTGCCGGAGGCTGCGGACCCGTCGCGATACCGAGCGGGTGCCGATCATCATGCTCACCGCCCGCGGCGAGGAAACCGAGCGTGTGCGCGGCCTCGCCACCGGGGCCGACGACTATGTCGTCAAGCCGTTCTCGCTGCCCGAGCTGATCGCCCGCATCCAGGCGTTGCTACGCCGCGCCAAGCCGGGTCATGTCGCCGGCCTGTTGGCCGCCGGCGATCTCGAACTCGACCGCACCACCCGCCGTGTCCGCCGCTCAGGCAGCGAGCTGCATCTCGGCCCGACCGAGTTCCGCCTGCTCGAATTCCTGATGCAGGCGCCGGGGCGGGTCTATTCCCGGGCCCAGCTGCTCGACGCGGTCTGGGGCCGCGACGTCTATATCGACGAGCGCACCGTCGACGTCCATGTCGGCCGGCTGCGCAAGGCGATCACTCCTGACAACGCCAAGGACCCGCTGCGGACCGTGCGCGGTGCCGGCTATGCCTTCGACGAGACCTTTGCGCGGAGCTGAGACTTGGATCATCGGGGACTTGGATCATCGGGCCGGATATCGAATCCGCCCGACGATCTAACCGTCTATGGTTGCATCGGCCTTCCCGAAAACCGCAATCCACCTTTCGGGCCGATACCCTAGCGCGGCCCTGCGATAATAATCGCCGCGCCGGCGAGGCAGATCAGCCCACCGATAATGTCCCAGCGGTCGGGGCGAAAGCCTTCCACGGCCCAGAGCCAGGCGAGCGAACTGACGATGTAGACGCCGCCATAGGCGGCATAGGCCCGTCCGGCGGCTTCGCTCTCCGCCAGCGTCAGCAGCCAGRCGAACAGGGCGAGCGAAAACAGTCCGGGTACGAGCCACCAGATGGGCTTGTCGAGCCGGAGCCAGCCCCAGAACGCGAAACAGCCGGCGATTTCGAGAATGGCTGCGCCGAAATAGGCGGCGATGGTCGGCATGGTTCGTCCCTGTCGATGGCCTTCGGGGCGGGATTACCCTTGACCGCAGGGCGCGCTGACGGCAAGCCGGACCGATGCCCACACATCACGTCGCCATTATTGGAGCAGGGCCCTCCGGGCTGATCGCGGCCGAGCGCCTTGCGGCAGCCGGGGACACCGTCACGATCTACGATCGCATGCCCTCGCCGGCCCGCAAATTCCTGCTGGCCGGGCGCGGCGGATTGAACCTTACCCATTCCGAACCGCTCGACAGGTTCCTGCCCCGCTATCGCGATGCGCAAGCCTGGCTGGAGCCGGCCATTCGCGCCTTCCCGCCACAATCCCTGCGCGACTGGGCCGATGCGCTCGGGCAGGACACGTTCGTCGGCAGCAGCGGCCGCGTCTTCCCGCGCGCCATGAAGGCCTCGCCCCTGCTGCGGGCATGGCTGCGCCGGCTCGATGGTCTCGGCGTCGCCTTCGCGCCTGGGCAGCGCTGGACCGGCTGGAGCGAAGCGGGAGCTCTGACGTTCCGGAGCCGCGATGGCGCCGATGTCGAGGCGCGGCCCGACGCGACGCTGCTCGCGCTCGGCGGTGCGAGCTGGCCACGGCTGGGTTCGGATGGTGGCTGGGCACCCTTGTTGGCGGCGCGCGGCGTTGCGATCGCGCCGCTGCGCCCGGCCAATGGCGGTTTCACGGTCGATTGGTCCCAGACCATGCGAGAGCGTTTTGCCGGAGTACCGTTGAAGCGCATCGTCCTGAGCTTCGGCGGCCAATCCGTGCCCGGCGAGGCGATGATCGATGCGACGGGTCTGGAAGGCGGCGCGGTCTATGCACTCTCTGCCCCGATTCGCGAGACGATCCTGCGCGAGGGCAGGGCGGTCATCACCATCGATCTGAGGCCCGATCACGAGGCGGCACTGCTGGTCCAGCGCCTCGCGCATCGTCGCAAGGGCGTGACGCTGAGCAATCATCTGCGCAAGGCTGCAGGTCTTGCTCCATCCGCGATTGCGCTGCTGCGCGAAGCGGCGAAGGGGCCACTCCCCGAAGACGCGGAGAGGCTGGCCGCACTGATCAAGGCCGCGCCTCTGGTGCTCACCGGTCTCAGACCGATCGAGCGGGCGATCTCCACCGCCGGTGGCGTCGCCGCGGCCGAGGTCGAGGAAGGCTTCATGCTGAAACGCTTGCCCGGTACCTTTGTCGCAGGCGAGATGCTGGATTGGGAGGCGCCGACCGGCGGCTATCTGCTGCAGGCCTGTTTCGCGACCGGAGTCGCAGCTGCAGCAGGGATTCAGGCCTGGCTCGCGGATAGCTGAACGATCGCCTCAGGAGATCGCGATGATCTCGACCGCCTCAGTGCCGATGCTGACGCTCTCGCCAATGCCCTTGCCCATCAGCGCGCTCGCCAACGGCGCGACATAGGGCAGCGTTCCGTGTGCCGGATCGGCCTCGTCCTCGCCGACCAGCCGCCAGTTCTGCTCGCGCCCATCGGCCCGGCGGATCGTCACTGTCGAGCCGAAGCGGACGATGTCGTGCCTTTCCTGCGCAGGGGCCAGCTTGGCGCTGGCGCGCCGCGCCGCCCAGTAGCGGAACTCGCGCCGCGTCTGAGCGATCTCGGTGCGGTCGCCTCCGGCCAGCGCCGCCGCGTGTTCGTCATGCCAGCGCGCCAGCTGGGCCTCGATCTGTGCGAGCCCCTCAGGCGTCACGAGGTTCGGGTGAGGCGAGACTGGCCGGTCCGGCAGCTCGTCCAGGGTCCCTCTTTCCTCTGCTTCCTTGACGAAGGCGCGAGTCATTCTGGCCTCCTCCTATTGATCTCGGCACATCCGGCGAACCGGACCACAGCTTTCAGTGTTACGTCCTCACGACTGCTTGCGATGCAGCGCCAACCCGATGCTGGAATCTGAAGCGGCGATCACTTGGAGATGGGGATCAGGCACTGCCGAAGACAAGACCCGAACAGTCTACACCCCCGTGTCCGGCCGCACCATCAAGAGCAGAGCCATCGCGCGCTGCCCCTGGCCCCCGATCACGAGCGCAGTCCCGTTCCCAAGGGGGCAGCCGATGCCGGAAGAGCGCCGCGCTTGCGTCGGGCCGTCCGTCGCGGCCACCTTGATCCTGAGTTGCGAGACCCGACGGCGATCGTTGCGCGCGCAGGCTTCGATTGACTGACGTATAGCCCAATGATTATGAATGCAGATCAATAGCCAGAGAGTTATGCGTTGTGATCCGTGCAGACACACCGTGCTCTCCAAGACGTTTACCGGCCGGCCCAGCCTCTTCGAGAGGTTGCGCTGCGATCTCGAGCAGACGGTTGGCCCGATCCCAGAAGCGAGAGTTCCGGAGAGAAGGGAAGATCATGAGCCAGAGCGAGTCCCAGAACGAAAACTCCCCGTCTCGGATGATCGACGAGCGGATCACCGAGCTGGGCGACTGGCGAGGCAAGATGCTCTCCCAGCTCCGCGTATGGATCAGGCAAGCCGATCCTGAGGTGGTAGAGGAGTGGAAATGGCGAGGGGTTCCGGTGTGGTCCCACGACGGATTGATCTGCACTGGGGAGACCTACAAGAGCGTCGTCAAAATGACCTTTGCCAAGGGGGCCTCACTCGACGACCCATCGGGCCTCTTCAATTCCAGTCTGGATGGCAACACCAGGCGGGCCATCGACATCCACGAGGGTGAGACGATTGACGAAGGGGCATTGAAGGCTCTCATTCGCGCAGCCGTGACCCTCAACATGTCCGGCGGCTGCGGCAAGACCAAGTCCCGCGGATAAGCCTCGCTCCGTCTCGATATGCGCCGGCGCGCGATGAAAGCCGGACTTGCATCGCGCCCACCCCCGGGACCGCTTCAATCCGGCTTCTCCTGCCACGGTGTACTCCTGTCACCTGCTGTCAGTTATCCGCCTGCTGCGACGGCGTACCCCTCGCGCTCCGCCCGGTTTCGCCCCATATTGCCGCCATGCCGAAAAGCTCCGACACGACCGCCAAGGCTAAGCCTGCAAAAAAGCCCGCCTCCGCGCGCACGCCGAACTCCAAGGCCACCAAGCCCGAGTTGAAGCCGCTCGAGGGCTATCTCGCCGATCTGCTCAATCCCGCGATCAACCGCGGCAGGGCGGTCCCGGGCRGCGCCTCCGGTTTCAGCGACCAGCCGCAGGCCGGTTATGGCGAGCCGCGCCCCGGCGACACCAAGCTGAAGAAAAAGCCGAAGAAAGGCGACGCGGCCTCTGCCTTCGGCGAGGCCGAGGGCGAGACCGCTGCCTCCGTCACCGCGCATTCGCTGCAGCACCTGCTCGAGTCCGGCAGCCCCTTCATCGATCCCGGCAAGCCCTGGACGCCGCATCGCCCGGCCCGCCCGGACAAGTCCGAGGGCGGCATCGCCTTCCGCATGCAGTCGGATTTCGAGCCGGCTGGTGACCAGCCGACCGCGATCGCCGATCTCGTCGACGGCGTCGCACGGCAGGAGCGCGACCAGGTCCTGCTCGGCGTTACCGGCTCCGGCAAGACCTTCACGATGGCCAAGGTGATCGAGGAGACGCAGCGCCCGGCTCTGATCCTCGCCCCGAACAAGACGCTGGCCGCACAGCTCTACGGTGAATTCAAGAGTTTCTTCCCCGACAACGCGGTGGAGTACTTCGTCTCCTACTACGACTACTATCAGCCGGAGGCCTACGTCCCGCGTTCGGACACGTTTATCGAGAAGGAATCCTCGATCAACGAGCAGATCGACCGCATGCGCCACTCGGCCACGCGCTCGCTGCTGGAGCGCGACGACGTCATCATCGTCGCCAGCGTCTCCTGCATCTACGGCATCGGCTCGGTCGAGACCTATACGGCGATGACCTTCGCCATCAAACTCGGCGAGCGCATCGAGCAGCGTCAGCTCATCGCCGATCTCGTCGCCCTGCAATACAAGCGCACGCTTGGCGATTTCGCCCGCGGCACCTTTCGCGTGCGTGGCGATGTCATCGAGCTGTTCCCGGCCCACTATGAGGACCGCGCCTGGCGCATCGGCCTGTTCGGCGACGAGGTCGAAAGCATCTCGGAATTCGATCCGCTCACCGGTCAAAAGACGGCCGACCTCGAATTCGTGAAAGTCTACGGCAATTCGCACTACACCACGCCGCGCCCGACGCTGACCCAGGCTGTCAAGTCGATCAAGGAGGAGCTCAAGGCCCGCCTTGAGGAACTCAATCGCATGGGGCGCTATCTCGAAGCGCAGCGGCTCGACCAGCGTTGCACCTTCGACATAGAGATGATCGAGTCGACCGGTTCGTGCAACGGCATCGAGAACTATTCGCGCTATCTCACCGGCCGAAAGCCGGGCGAGCCGCCGCCGACCCTGTTCGAGTACCTGCCCGACAATGCGCTGGTCTTCACCGATGAGAGCCACGTCACCGTGCCGCAGATCGGCGGCATGTACCGGGGCGACTTCCGCCGCAAGGCGACATTGGCCGAATACGGCTTCCGCCTGCCGTCCTGCATGGATAACCGGCCGCTGCGCTTCGAGGAATGGGACGCGATGCGCCCGCAATCGGTGCATGTCTCGGCGACGCCCGGCGGCTGGGAGATGGACCGCACCGGCGGTGTCTTCACCGAGCAGGTCATCCGTCCAACCGGGCTGATCGACCCTCCGGTCGAGGTCCGCCCCGCCAAGCACCAGGTTGCCGACCTGCTCGACGAGATCAAGGAGGTCACCGAGAAGGGCTACCGCAGCCTCGTCACCGTGCTGACCAAGCGCATGGCCGAGGACCTGACCGAGTACCTCCACGAGAACGGCGTGCGCGTGCGCTACATGCATTCCGACATCGACACGATCGAGCGCATCGAGATTCTGCGCGATCTCCGCCTCGGCGCTTTCGACGTGCTGGTCGGCATCAATCTGCTGCGCGAGGGCCTGGACATCCCGGAATGCGGCTTCGTCGCCATTCTCGACGCCGACAAGGAAGGCTTTCTGCGCTCCGAGACTTCCTTGATCCAGACCATCGGCCGCGCCGCCCGCAATGTCGACGGCAAGGTCATCCTCTATGCCGACCACATCACAGGCTCGATGGAGCGCGCGATGGCGGAGACCAATCGCCGCCGCGAGAAGCAGGAGGCCTATAACCTCGCGAATGGCATCACGCCGCAGACGATCAAGCGCGCCATCGGCGACATCCTCGGCTCGGTCTACGAGCGCGACCATGTCACGGTCGACAAGGGTTTGGTCGATGCGCCGATCGCCGGGCACAACCTCAAGGCCGCCTTGGCCGATCTCGAGAAGCGCATGCGCGAGGCTGCCGCCGATCTCGAATTCGAGACGGCCGCCCGGTTGCGCGACGAGATCAAGCGCCTGCAGGCGACCGAACTCGCCATCTCCGATGACCCGCTCGCCCGCCAGAGCGATGTCGAGGCCTCGGCTGGCAAGTACAAGGGGGAGYGCAGCTACGGCGCGTCGGCGAACCTGCCGACACGGGCGCGCAAACCCACCGATGAGGACATGGGCCCGCATAACTGGGGCGGCGGCGAAGCCAAACCGGTCTCGCGTCCGCGCAAGCCGAACTTGGACGAGATGGGTCCGGTTCCGGAATCGCGGCCGAAGGGCGCGGGGGAACAGGCCAAGCGACGCGGCCGGCGATAGCTGCCCGTAGTGGCTCTGCCCGAGTCCAGCATCTGCCGTTCCCTGCTCCGGGCGCGCCAGCGCCACGGCCAAAGGGCTGCAAGACCTACCGCCCGAATGCTCTTCGACCTTGGTCCGTAGTTCCACGATTGCACCGCCGGTATCCTTTCGAATGAATGGTGCTCAAGGGGGGATGGCCATGGGACAGGCATTCGAGATTGCCGATGGTAAGGCYACCATCTCCCGACGTGCCGCCCTCAGGGGCGCCGCATTCCTGGCCGGGGCGCTGGTCGCTCCAGCATCGGCTCAGGTGCTCGATCTGCCGCGACAGAAGGTCGAGTTCGTCGCACCGCCCTTCGTTCATCCTCACGAGCAGGCGACCAAGCTGGGCCCAAGGATCATGGAGTTCAGGCTCTGGGTCGAGGAGAAGAAGATCGTTATCGACGAAGAGGGCACCACGTTGCAGGCCATGACCTTCAACGGGTCGATCCCTGGGCCGCTTTTTGTCGTGCACGAGGGTGATTATGTCGAGGTGACGCTTGCCAATCCCGACACCAACTCGATGGCGCACAATATCGACTTCCATGCTGCTGCGGGCGCATCAGGCGGTGCCGATCTGACCTTGATCAACCCCGGGGAGCAGACCGTGCTGCGCTGGAAGGCCACCCGGACGGGTGTGTTCGCTTATCACTGCATCCCAGGTGCCATGACCCCCTGGCATATCACCTCGGGCATGAGCGGCGCCGTGATGGTGCTGCCGCGGGACGGCCTCAAGGATGCGGCCGGACGGCCGCTTCACTACGATCGCGTCTACTACATCGGCGAGCATGATTATTACGTTCCGCGCGACGAGAAGGGCAAATTCAAGCACTACGACACGCATGGCGACGCCTACATGGACACGATGGAGGTCATGCGAAAGCTGGTGCCAAGTCACGTCGTGTTCAACGGCGCGGTCGGAGCCCTGACGGGCAAGAACGCGATGCCCGCAAAGGTCGGTGAGAACGTGCTGATCGTGCATTCCCAGGCAAGCCGCGACACACGTCCACATCTGGTCGGCGGGTTCGGAGACTATGTCTGGGAGACCGGCAAGTTCTCGAATCCTCCCGAGACCAATCTCGAAACCTGGTTCATTCGGGGCGGATCCGCGGGCGCGGCGCTCACCAAATTCCTTCAGCCCGGCATTGTCGGATACGTGAACCACAACATGATCGAGGCCTTCGAACTTGGTGCGACAGCCCATTTCAGGGTCGAGGGTCAATGGAATGATGACCTGATGACCCAGGTAAAGGCGCCCGAACCGATTGTGAGCAACGTCGCGCATAAATGATCTGACCATCACCCGCCTAGGGCCGTCGGACGGCCGCCTCGGGAGGCATCATGCTGTCCGCGTTCAAACTCATGGCCCTGGCCAGCGCGGCGCTGGCGCCCATCGCGATCTCGGCCCTTGCGCCGGGATATGGCACCGGATCGGCGACAGCACGTGCGCCGTTCCCGGAGCTCGTGGAACTGCGGTCCGGTACATTCCGTTACCGTGCCAGCGGCGAGTTCTTGCGGGACGGGAAGCCGATCATCGCGCCGATTGTGGCGGTTGCTGTCGACAGGCCGCTGGCTGTGATGAAAAATCAGGTCACGGTCGCGGATTATCTGCGCTGCGTCAAAGCCCGAGCGTGCCCGATGGCGGGCACCGACGCTGCTGCCGTTGACCGTCCCGTCGTCGGAGTGAGCTGGCGGGATACTCAGGCCTATGCGTCCTGGTTGTCACGCGAGACGGGGGCGACGTTCCGGCTACCGACGGACGGCGAGTGGGCCTATGCAGCCGCGAGCCGATTCCACGACGACGCCCTGCCGGAAAACCTCAGTGGCGGCGACCCCGGCCAGCGAGCGCTTGCGATCTATGACAGGGACGCGAGCCGCGTGACGACAGTCGCAAAGGCGCCACAACCGATTGGAAGTTTCGGCGCGAACGAGAATGGCCTTCTCGATTTGGCCGGCAATGTCTGGGAATGGACCGACACCTGTTTTCAGCGCATCGCCGTCGCTGCTACGGGGGCAAGGACGGCTGTCCTGGCCAATTGCGGGGTTCGCGTCGTTGAGGGCCGCCATCGGGCCTACATGGCGGATTTCGTTCGCGATGCGCGCGCCGGCGGCTGCGCATCCGGCACGCCTCCGAGCAATCTCGGCTTCCGGCTCGTACGTGACGACGTTTCCCGGCCCGGATGGAGCTTTGTCTTGGGGCTGGTCCAGCTGGTCGCGAGATAGGCGACGCTCAAGGAGACGCCCTAAGCGCCGGCCGGACCAGGGATCCGATCGTCGATGTGGCCGATCAGGCACCATGCCGCGCTGACCTCGACATAGGTGGATCGGCGGCACCGCGACAGTGCGGAGGCGGCGCTCGCTGCTGTCAGTTCAGCGGGGCGAGCTTGATCGCGCAGCCATAGGCCTTGGTTGTGGCTTCTGAGATCGGTTTGCCGGCCTTCATTTCGGCGACTGCCTGGCGCACATAGCTCTTGGCGCCGTTCAGGCTGGCGGCGCTGGCCGAGGGCTTGTCGTCGATCGCGCCCGCATAGACCAGCGTGCCCTTGCCATCGATGATGTACAGATGCGGCGTGGTCTGCGCGCGATAGGCGCGGCCCATGGTGCCCTTGGGGTCGAGCAACAGGTCGCTGGGGGCGGCGTTGCGCGAGGCGGTCAGCCCCTTGGCCTGGGCGGCCGTGACATAGCCCTGCTCACCCGGCGGTGAGGAGACGACGCTCAGCCAGACGATGCCTTCCTTCGTCATATCGCGCTGCAGGCTCTGCATGGTGCCGCTGTTGTAGTGTTTGCGGACATAGGGGCAGTCGTGATTGGTCCATTCCAGGATCACGGTCTTGCCCGCGAATTCCGGGAGCGACCGGGTCCGGCCGTCGACATCGAGCGCCGAGAAGGCGGGGGCCGGCGCACCGATCCGCGGGCCGCTCTGCGCGAGCGCCGGGGCCGCTGCGAGGGTGAGGCCCGCAAGGACCAAGCCTGCGATGAACCTCTGACGTGTCACAGCTGTCATGTCTGCCTCCGTCTTCCCAGGATCAGGGTCGGTTCTGCGCGGTCCTCGCCTCTTTGCCGGCGGCACGGCCGGCGGCCTCGACCAGCATGTCGGTCGTCAGGAGTTGCGGCAGGATTTCGGGCGGCGCGCCCTTCGTGCCGGGATAGAACAGGTAGAGCGGCACGCCGGCCCGGCCGTGCTCGGCAAGTGCGGCTGCGATGGTGGCATTGCGGTTGGTCCAGTCGGCCTTGAGATAGGCGACGTTCAGCTTGGCAAAGGTGTCCTTGACCTCCTGCCGGACCAGCGCGACCCGCTCATTGGCAAGGCAGGTGATGCACCAGGCCGCGGTGAAGTTGACGAAAACGGGACGCCCTTCCGCCTGCAGCGCGGCGACGCGCTCGGGAGACCAGGGCTCGATGTCGCCGGCCCGTGCTGCGTCCGTCGCGCTTGGAACGGCACTCTGCAGCACGAAGGCCCCGGCGCTGACGGCGACGAACAGGGCGAGAGCCGACAGGGCGACTCGGGTCCGCCCGCCAGCACTGCGGCCGAGGCCGAGCAGCCAGACGAGGAAGCCGGCGGCGAGGATCGCAGCCAGAGCGGCAAGCACGCCGCCGGGGCCGGCCTGGACGGAGGCGACCCAGACCAGCCAGGTCGCAGTCGCGAACATCGGGAAGGCAAAGGCCTGCTTGAGGATGACCATCCAGCGGCCGGGCTTGGGCAGCAGACGCAGCCAGCCGGGAGCGAAGGACAGGAGGACCACCGGCGCGGCAAAGCCGAGCGCCAGCGCCAGGAAGACCGCAAGCGCGATCTGCGGCGGTTGCGTCACGGCATATCCCATCGCCGCGCCCATGAAGGGGGCGGTGCACGGCGTCGCGACGATGACGGCGAGCGCCCCGGTCATGAAGGCGCCCAAGCGTCCGCCGCTGGAGGCAAGCCCATGTCCGGCACCCTGGACGGAGCCGCCGATTTCGAATGCGCCGAGCAGGTTGAGGCCGATCAGCACCATGATGACCGCCAGCACGATCACGACGGGCGGCGATTGCAGCTGGAACCCCCAGCCGATGCTGGTGCCGAGCGCTGCCAGCGCGATCACCGCGCCGGCAAGGATGATGAAGCTGGTAAGGACGCCGCAAAGGAAAAGCAGACCCTGCTCGCGCACCTCGGCGCGGCTCGCCTGCGCGGCCTGCGCGAAGCCGAGCGCCTTGATGAACAGCACCGGCAGCACGCAGGGCATCAGGTTGAGGATCAGGCCGCCGGCGAAGGCGAAGGCCAGTGCGGCCCAGAGCGTCAGGTTGCTTTCGGGCGCTGCGGCGACGCGCACCACGGCCGGGGCCTGGGCCGCTTGCGGCGCCGTGGAGGAATTGACCAGCGCAGGCTCGACATCGGCCATCAGGCTCAGCGCGCGCGGCACGCCGGCCTCGCGATAGGTGATGACCCCGCTGAGCTCGGTCTCGCCGACCTTGAACGAGCTGGAGCGGGCAAGTTGCAAGACCGTGCCGGCGGCAGTGTTCGTCGCGGTCTGCGGGGCTGCGTGCTCGATCAAGGTCTCGAGCAGCGGGAAGTAGCGCAGCTCCTCGACGGGCTGCCCGAGGCCCGGCAGCGCGAGGGCGAGCGCATCGCCGTCCTGGGTCAGCTTCGCCCGGAAATCGGCAGGTTGCGGCAGCGCGGCGCGGGCCGCATCGATCCGCGACTGTGCCGCCTCATCGGCGACCGGGGCCGGGCCGACCTTGAGGTCGAGCGTGAAGGAGCCTTCCTCGGGGATGCAGATTTTTTCGCAGACCAGCCAGGTCGCGTTMGCCTTGAGGGCAAGGCGCTCGCCCGGCTGTGCGCCTTCGGGAACGGTGATCTCCACCGGCAGCAGCACGGCATCGCTGAAGCCGAAATTGACGAGCGGCTCGACCGGGAGCGCCTTCGGCGCCGGCCATTGGATCGCACCGACGCTGAAGCCTGCGGGCAATGTCCACTCGATCCGCGTCGGTTCGCCGGAATCGCCGGGATTGGCCCAGTATGTGTGCCAGCCCTTGGCGATCTTCTGGCTGAGCGCGACCTGGAAGCGCTCGCCGGGCGCAACGACGTCGCGGCTGGAGAGCAGGGTCGCAGTGACGCGGGGGCTGGTGACCGCAGCAGATTCGGCGGCAAGGGCGGCGCCGGGCAGGAGCAGTGCGAGGATGAGAAGGCCCCGCCGCAGCAAGCCGTTTGTAATGCGCTCGACCATGTTTTCCGTCATCAAATCGTAAAGGCCTCAGCTCACCTGCCCCAGATTGGCGCTGCGCGCCAATGACAAGCCGGTGATAGCGCGTGAGCAGGGCCTTCTTCGGGCGTCAGGCGCAAGGATGCCCCGCGCTATGATGTCGCCCCGCGCACGGGAGCGTCACCATTCCGGACGAGCCGCGCAGCGCCGCCGTTCCGGACGCGATCATCGCTCCCGGCGCCCGGGAGGGTGTCCGAGGCTGCGCTGCGCGTCGGCTGGAATCACGACGTGGTGTGACCGGCGATCAGATCGCTGCGCCATCCGCGACGATATCGGCGCCAAGTCCGCGGCGCACGGCCCGCACGATCTCGGTCTCGGCGGCGGCCCCGCGGCGGCGCGGGCGCGGAGTGGCGATCCGATGCTCGGCGATGATCTGGCCGGGTGCGCCCGAGAGCACGACGACGCGGTCGGCGAGATAGGCAGCCTCGTCGATGTCGTGTGTGACGAAGAGCACGGTCTTGCCGGTGCTTTGCCAGACGCGGATCAGCTCGTCCTGCAGGGTTTCGCGCGTCAGTGCGTCCAGTGCCGAGAAGGGCTCGTCCATCAGCAGGATTTCCGGCTCGACCGCGAGCGCGCGCGCCAGCGAAACGCGTTGGCGCTGGCCGCCCGAGAGCTGGTGGGGCCAGCGCTGTGCGAGCTGACCGAGCCCCACGAGATCGAGCATCTCCTGAGCCTGCTTGAGCCGCGCAGGGCGCGAGGCCCGCCCCTCGAGCCCAAAGCCGACATTGGAGATCACCTTGCGCCAGGGCAGCAGGCGCGAATCCTGGAAGACCAGCGCGACCGGCCGGCGGGTCCGGTCCCTGGCATGGAAGATGACCTCGCCGCCGCTCGGTTTGGCGAGCCCGGCGATGACGCGCAGCAGGGTCGACTTGCCGACGCCGGATGGGCCGACAATGGCGAGGAATTCGCCGCGCGCGACCTGGAGGTCAAGCTTGTGCAGCACCTCGGTCGCTTCCCCGTCGCGGGTGAAGGTCAGCGACAGGGCCTTGATGTCGATCATGCTTTCCATCGCAGCACCCATCCCTGGAAAGCGACGAAGGCGGTGTCGAGCAGGCCGTAAAGCGCGGCCATGGTCAGCATGTAGATCACCACGATGTCGGTCGCGAGCAGGCTGGAGGCCTGCATCATGCGCTGCCCGACGCCGGCGACACCAAAGATCTCGGCGGCGACCACCGCCATCCAGGCCTGGCCAAGCGCGGTGCGGACGCCGACCAGAATGCCGGGCATTGCGGCCGGCAGCAGGATCTTGCTCAGACGCTGCCAGGCCGATCGGAAACCAAACGCATCCGCGACCTCGATCAGGTCACGATCGACGCCGCGGATCGCGCCCTGTGCCGCAAAGAAGACGATCCAGAACACGCCGATGGCGATGATGAAGACCGCCGCCGACGGATTGACCCCGAACCAGATGATGGCGAAGGGCACCCAGGCGAGGCCGGGAATCGGCCGAAGCACGCGCACGACCCAGGCCGTGGCTTCGTCCGCGGTGCGCGACATGCCGACGAGCACGCCAGTGGCAATGCCGAGGCCGGCGCCGACGATGAGGCCCGTGAAATAATGGCCGAGCGAGCCGCCGATCGCCGACAACCACGCGCCCGAGGTCACTTCGCGCCAGAATGCCTTCGGCAAGGCAGACGGGCCAGGCAGGAAGGCTGGGTTCACCAGCCCGAAATGAGGGATCGCCTCCCAGAGCAGCAGGAAGGCGAGGAGGCCTGCAAAGGCGAGGGCCGGAGCCCTGAGCGAGGTCAAGATCAGCCGCCGGATTCTGTCAGAGGGTTTTGATGGCGCGCTCGTAATACTGGGTCTCGAACAGGCCGTCGAAAGGCAGTTCCTTCTCGAGCGAGCCGAGCTTGACCTGATAGGCCTGCATGGCACGCGACGGCTCGATGATGACGCGCGGATCGATCGGGAACTTGCTGGCGGGCGAGGTCAGCGCCTGTCGGATCAGGGCCGGGTCGACGATGCCCTTGCCAAGCGCGGCGCCGACATGCGGGGCAGCCTTGTCGGGGTCCTTGGCGATCAGAGCGGCGGCACGCACCAGGCTCGTCACCAGCTTCTGCACGGCGTCCGGATTCTTGGTCACGAAATCGCCTGATGCTGCGACCACGGTCCCGGGCTGGCCGGGGAACAGCTCCTCGCCGCCGGCAATCAGCTTGATGCCGGGATTGCGGGTCTGGATGATCGACAGCGCCGGCTCGCGCACGATCGCGCCCTCGACAGCTGCAGCGAGCACGGCCTGCTGTGTCGCGTCGATGCCCATGGGCACGACCTCGACATCGGCCTTGTCGGCCTTGGCGACCTCCCAGAGCCAATATTGCAGGGTGGTGTTGGGCACCRAGCCGGCGGGCTGGGTCGCAAGCCGGGCCGGTTTTCCGGTGGCGGCCCTATGCGCCTCGAAGGCCGCAGCCGGTGCGGTGCCGGACGTAAAGAACTTGGCGAGCGCGGGAGCTGCCACGAAGACGTTCTCGGCAATCGCAGTTGCGGCCACGACGCGAATGTCGACGCCGCGCGAGCGGGCGACGGCAAGTGGCGCGATACCCGCGACATAGAGGTCGATCGTGCCCGAGGCCAGGGCCTGGATCATGTTCGGACCGGATTCGAAAACCGTGAAGGCGGCATTGATGCCGGCCTCCTTGAGCCAGCCTTCGCCATTGGCAACGAAGACGGGCGCCGTGCCGATGACCGGGATGTAGCCGACACGGGCTGTCACGCCGCTCTGGGCCCATGCAGCGCCGGCAAGGGGAGTGCTCGCGAGAAGCGAAGAGCCGGCGAGCAGAAACTGGCGGCGATCCATCGATCCATCCTTCGTGAAAATCGGTCCGGCGAGAACGCCGGTTGACAGATTGAGAAAAGGATTTTCTATCTGAAAGCAAGATGCGGGCATCGAAAAGATGATTTTTCTCTAGATTCCCAATTCAATAGGAAATTAGTTCTCCAATTGATGGGCTGAGAGAATGGATGCGATCGACCGGAAAATCCTGACTGTCCTGCAAGGTGATGCGAACATCTCGATCGCCGAGCTGGCCGATCGCGTCGGCCTCTCGCAGACCCCCTGCTGGAAGCGGATTCAGCGGCTGGAGGCGACGGGCGTCATCACCAAGCGTGTCGCGCTGGTGGCGCCGGAGAAGATCGGACTCGGGCTCACGGTCTTCGTCCAGATCGAGACCGCCGACCATTCCGGTCCCTGGCTGGAAAAATTCGCGCAGATGGTCGCGTCGATGCCGGAGGTCATGGAGTTCTACCGGATGGCCGGCGATGTCGACTACATGCTGCGCGTGGTGGTTGCCGACATGGCGGCCTATGACGGGTTCTATAAGCGGCTGATCGAGACGATTCCGCTGAAGAACGTCACCTCCCGCTTCGCGATGGAACGGATCAAGGCGACCACGGCCTACAAGGTTCCGGACCTGCCGAAAGTGTAAGGGTCGGGCTTACTGGGTCGGAACGGCAACCGCCGGCGCGACCGGGCGGGCCACGGCCGGTCGCGCCGGCTTGGGCCGTTCGGGCTTGGGTTCGGGCAGGCCGAGGCGGGCACGGATTGCGGCAGCCTTGGCCTCTGTGATGCGCGCGGCGCAGAAACCGAGCGAGCCTTCGCGCTGGAAATCACGGCAGGTCAGCTCACGCTCGGAGGTGAACCCGGCCTGTTCCCGCGCGATGCTGCGCTGCGTGCTGAGATCGCCCTTGGCTGCAAGCGCGCGAAAGCCCTCGCGCACCGCGCGCTCCGCCCTGCCGCGTTCGGATTCGATCTCCTTGGCCCGCGCCGAGAGGGTGCGTGCATCAGGGCCCCAGAGGCCTCGCGGATCGATCCGGCAGGCGGCTGCCTCGATCACGCAGGGTTGCTCCGGCTCGACCACCAGAAAGGCGCCCTCCAGGACATCGAACACGATCGGGCAGGCCGAGGCCTCCAGCTTGTAGCGTGGCACACCGGCCGGCTTGCCGAGCGATGTCACCGGCAGCGGCGTATCGCCGAAGGAAATGGCACAGGGCTCGGTCAGGTTGCCGGGCTGGAAGCCGGCAGCGTTGAGCTTGAGGCCAAAGCCGGTCGGTGTCTTCTCGAAGACCGCTTCGCCGGCGCCGCCATTCTGCCGGAGCACGCGGCCGATGATCCCTTCCTCGGTCGGCAGCTTGATGGCCGGCATCGACGGGGTGTGCGGCTTGGCCGGTCCGCCCGTGCCGGGGGGCGCCGCCTGATGTGCGCCCGGCGGATTGAAGGGTTGCGCGCCCGGCAATTGCATCGGCTGAGCCTGGGCAAGCCCACCCGAACCGGCTGCAGCCAGCATCGCGAAGATCTTGAGGGCTATGCGGCCGGGTCTGGTCAGCATCGGGTGCCGTGAAATGGTAAACGCAATCTTCTGCATGAATTGGCGAGCGAACGCGTGCAAGAGCATTGGCGCAACACTGCTTGGCAATGATGCGGCCGCGACGTCTCCCCGCGTGACGCGCGCGGTTGCCGATTCTTAATCCGGCTCCGTGTCTTGCAAGGGCGGGAACACCCTCACTATATACGCCGCCAAGAGGCGGTTTGACGACCGCGAAACGTGGAATGCCGGTTCCGTTTGCCGCGTAAGGCGGGGGCGGGCCGGTCCATGGGCCGGCAGGCGGTGCGAAATGCGTCGCCGGTCGGCGATCTGCTAATCGAAAGGGATCCCGTCCATGGGTAAAGTTATTGGTATCGACCTCGGCACGACGAACTCCTGCGTTGCCGTGATGGAAGGCACTACACCGAAGGTTATCGAGAATTCCGAGGGCGCGCGCACCACGCCCTCCATCGTCGCCATCACCGATGACGGCGAGCGGCTTGTCGGCCAGCCGGCCAAGCGTCAGGCCGTCACCAATCCGGAGCGCACTTTCTTCGCCATCAAGCGCCTGATCGGTCGGACCTTTGAGGATCCGATGACGAAGAAGGACATGAATCTTGTCCCTTACCGGATCAAGAAGGCCCCGACGGGCGATGCCTGGGTCGAGGCTGACGGCAAGGACTATTCGCCCTCGCAGATTTCCGCCTTCACCCTGACCAAGATGAAGGAGACCGCCGAGGCCTATCTCGGGCAGCCGGTCACGCAGGCGGTCATCACCGTTCCCGCCTATTTCAACGACGCCCAGCGTCAGGCCACGAAGGATGCCGGTCGCATCGCCGGCCTCGAGGTGCTGCGTATCATCAACGAGCCGACCGCGGCTGCGCTCGCCTATGGCCTGGACAAGAAGACCACCGGCACGATCGCGGTCTATGACCTCGGCGGCGGCACCTTCGACGTCTCGATCCTCGAGATCGGCGACGGCGTCTTCGAGGTGAAGTCGACCAATGGCGACACCTTCCTGGGTGGCGAAGACTTCGACATGCGCCTGGTCGAGTACCTTGCGGACGAGTTCAAGCGCGAGCAGGGCATCGACCTGAAGAAGGACAAGCTCGCCCTGCAGCGCCTGAAGGAAGCTGCCGAGAAGGCCAAGATCGAGCTTTCCAGCGCCGCGCAGACCGAAATCAACCTGCCCTACATCACTGCCGACGCCTCCGGGCCGAAGCACCTCGCCATCAAGCTCTCGCGCGCCAAGTTCGAGAGCTTGGTCGACGATCTGATCCAGCGCACCATCGAGCCCTGCCGCAAGGCGCTCAAGGATGCCGGTCTTTCGGCGGGCCAGATCGACGAGGTCGTTCTCGTCGGCGGCATGACCCGCATGCCGAAGGTCCAGGAGGTGGTGAAGCAGTTCTTCGGCAAGGAGCCGCATAAGGGCGTCAATCCGGACGAGGTCGTCGCCATTGGCGCCGCGATCCAGGCCGGCGTGCTGCAGGGCGACGTCAAGGACGTGCTGCTGCTCGACGTGACCCCGCTCTCGCTCGGCATCGAGACGCTCGGCGGCGTGTTCACCCGCCTGATCGACCGCAACACCACGATCCCGACCAAGAAGAGCCAGGTCTTTTCGACCGCCGAGGACAACCAGGGCGCGGTGACGATCCGGGTCTTCCAGGGCGAGCGCGAGATGGCTGCCGACAACAAGATGCTCGGCCAGTTCGACCTGATGGGCATCCCGCCGGCGCCGCGCGGCATGCCGCAGATCGAGGTGACCTTCGACATCGACGCCAACGGCATCGTCTCGGTGACGGCGAAGGACAAGGCCACCAACAAGGAGCAGCAGATCCGCATCCAGGCTTCCGGTGGTCTCTCCGAGGCCGACATCCAGAAGATGGTGAAGGACGCCGAGGCGAATGCCGCCGAGGACAAGAAGCGTCGCGAGCTGGTGGAAGCCAAGAACCAGGGCGAGAGCCTGGTGCACTCCACCGAGAAGTCGCTGAAGGACTATGGCGACAAGGTTTCTGCCGCCGACAAGTCAGCGATCGAGACCGCACTGGACGCGCTCAAGGCCGCGCTGGCCGAAGAGAATGTCGAGGCGATCACCTCGCGCACGACCGACCTGATGCAGGCCTCGATGAAGCTCGGTGAAGCCATGTATGCGGCGAGCCAGGCCGAGGGTGCCACGGCTGAAGGCGGCGAAGAGCATGCCGACGCCAAGAAGGACGACGTCATCGACGCCGACTTCAAGGATGTCAGCGACGACAAGAACGACAAGAAGAAGAGCGCCTGATCGCGCTCTGACCTCTCCACGACGACCTGGCCGGGCTCGCCCCGGCCATCTCGTTCGGGAAGGGCCTCTTGCAAGGGAAATGTCGTTCTTCTGACGAACATGGCCGGGTTCCCCCGGCCATGATGCCGAGAAGAACGAAGGGGTGGCTGTTTGATGTCCAAACGCGACTACTACGAGATCCTCGGCGTCTCGAAGACGGCTAACGAGGCGGAGCTCAAGAGTGCTTTCCGCAAGCTCGCGATGCAATGCCATCCCGATCGCCATCCCGGCGACAAGGGGGCCGAGGCCAAGTTCAAGGAGCTGAACGAGGCCTATCAGGTCCTGGCCGACGGCCAGAAGCGCGGCGCCTATGACCGCTACGGCCACCAGGCCTTCGAGAATGGCGGCGGTGGTGCCGGCGGCGGGGCCGATTTCTCCGACTTCATGTCGGACATCTTCGATTCCTTCTTCGGCGATGCGCGGGGCCGCGGTGGACCGCGCGGTGCCAATGGCCGCGAGCGCGGTGCCGATCTCCGCTACAATCTCGAAATCGGGCTGGAGGACGCCTTCGCCGGCAAAAGCGCCTCGATCCGCGTGCCGACCTCGATTGCCTGCGAATCCTGCTCCGGGACCGGCGCCAAGCCGGGCTCGACGTCGCGCCAGTGCCCGACCTGCGGCGGCCATGGCCGCGTGCGCGCCAATCAGGGCTTCTTCTCGGTGGAGCGCACCTGCCCGACCTGCAACGGGCGCGGCGAAGTCATCGACGACCCCTGCAAGAACTGCTCGGGCGCCGGGCGCGTCACTCGCGAGCGCACGCTGTCGGTCAACATTCCGGCCGGCGTCGAGGATGGCACACGCATCCGGCTTGCCGGTGAGGGCGAGGCTGGCCTGCGCGGCGGGCCGGCGGGCGACCTCTACATCTTCCTGTCGATCAAGCCGCACGCGATCTTCCAGCGCGACGGGGCCGATCTGTTCTGCCGGGTGCCGCTTGGCCTCACCTCGGCTGCTCTCGGCGGCGAGATCGAAGTCCCGACGCTGACGGGCGAGAAGGCACGCGTCAAGATTCCCGAGGGCACGCAGAACGGCAAGCAGTTCYGGCTCAAGGGCAAGGGCATGAGCGTGCTGCGCTCGCGCGAGGTCGGGGATCTCTATATCGAGGTCGTGGTCGAGACGCCGCAGAAGCTGACGGCGCGTCAGCGCGAATTGCTGCTCGAATTCGAGCGCGAATGCTCAGGCGCAACCCACCCGGAAACCGCCGGCTTCTTCGGTCGCGTCAAGGAGTTCCTGGGCGGCATGAGCGGCGGCGCGGCCTGAGCGCGGGCCCCGCAATTGAAAAGGCGGGCGACCCGTCCGGGGCACCCGCCTTTCAGATCGCCGGCCTGATGCAGATCAGGCCTTGTCGATCACTTTCTTGACCGCATCCTTAGCTTTGCCAACGGCCTGCTGGGCCTCGCCCTTGCGCTCCTGCGCAATCCCTTCGGCCTGAAGCCCCGGCTTGTTCATCGCCTTGCCGACGCCCTGCTTGACGTTGCCGGCGGCCTCGTTGGCCATGCCCTTGATCTTGTCCGCGGTGCTGCCCATGGGTCCTGTTCCTCTGTTAAAAAACGCATGTCGTATCAGCGACTTGTGCTGAGGAAACGGCTGGAACGGGCAAAGGTTCCCGGAAAAGTTCAAGCTGCTCCGGACCGGTCCGCGGATGCGATTGCCATCGCCCGCAGCGCCTCGGCGGTCGCCGCATCGGCCGGAAAGAAGGTTTCCAGCGCCAGTTCCGACAGCGTGATGTCGACCGGCGTGCCGAAGACGGTTGTCGTCGAAATCAGGGAGAGCACCTGCTCGCCGACCTTCAGCTGCATCGGCACGACGATCGCAGCTTCCGCCTCGGGTTCCGGCGCGTGGCCCTTGCGAGCGGGCTGAAGTGGCGCCGGATAGGTCAGCAGCTCGACGAGGAGATCGGCCAGGATCGGATCGGCCGTCGCCCTGATCTGCTGCCTCAGCCTTGCGATCAGATGGCTTCGCCATTCCGCGAGATTGACGATGAAGGGTGCGAGCCCGCTCGGATGCAGGCTGAGCCTCAGCACGTTGACGGGTGGGCGCAGCAGCTCGGCATCCGCGACAAGGCCGAGGAGAGGCGTCACCGCGGCATTCGCGGCAAGCAACGTCCAATGCCGGTCGACCGCGACGGCCGGATAGGGCTCGTGCCCCTTCAGCACGAGATCGATCGCCGACTTGGCTGCCTGCAAGCTCGGATCCTCCAGCGACCGTTCGAGATAGACCGGGGCATAGCCCGCGGCCAGCAGCAGGGCGTTACGCTCGCGCAGCGGCACGGCGAGATACTCCGCCAGGTGCAGAACCATGTCGCGACTCGGCGCCGAGCGGCCGCTCTCGATGAAGCTGAGATGCTTCTGGGAGATCTCCGCTTCCAGCGCGAGGTCGAGTTGGCTCAGCCGGCGCAGCTGGCGCCAGTCGCGGATGAGGTGACCGACGGTGGGTTGATGATGCTTGTTCATGGCGAGAAACCTATCCGGGCTGTCGGTTCGTTCCAATTACCTCTCGCTTAATCGACGGGCCGACACGACAGCGTCAGCATGGCTCCAACATCAACAGCCCGGGCCGGCCGCCGGAACGGACTCACACCCAGGAGACCACGCCATGTCCTCGATCCAGTCCTCGCGCTTCCTCCGCAATGCCCTTGCTCTCGATGCCGCTGCCTGCGCCGCCACCGGTCTGCTGCTCGCCTTCGCTGCTGCGCCGCTCACCGGATTGCTCGGCTTCCCCGAGGCTTTCCTCCGCGGCGCCGGCCTGGTGCTGCTCCCCTGCGCCGCGCTGCTGGCCCTCCTCTCCAGTCGCGAGACCCTGCCGCGGCTCGCCGTCTACGCGGTGATTGGCATCAACCTCCTCTGGATCGCCGACAGCATCCTGATCCTGGTTGCGGGATGGTTTGCGCCGACCGGGCTCGGCATCGCCTTCGTGCTCGCGCAGGCTGCAGCGGTCGCGATCGTCACCGAACTCGAGATCATCGGCTTCAAGCGCTCGCCCGCCGCCGCCGTCGCCGCCTGAATGCATGCGGCAGGCATCTCCAACTCGACGCCTTCCGGCCGCCGCCGGAGGGCGTCGAGCTGTTTTCGCAAAGCCATCATGTGGTGGGGGCGTCTTGTTCGCGGCCCAATGGGGGAGCGCGGGCTCCGATCGGGGAAAGCGTCACGAAACTGTCGTGCGCACTCAATAGCTGATGCGGCCTGCACAGTTTCTTGCCCCAACGGAACAGGACCGCCCCATGCGCACCTCACTCGTTCTCGCGGCTCTCGCCTCGGTCCTGCTTGGCGGCACAGCTCTGGCCGAGCCGATGTTCAACCGTGTCGCGACCTTCTCCGTGCCGCTCAACCTGCCGGCCGATCGCGACGCGTCCAAGAAGACGGTGTCGGAGATCATCGCGGCCAACGAAGCGGGAACGCTCCTGGCCTATACCGATGCCGAGCAGAAGGCCCTCGGCCTGATCGACATCACGACGGCCTCCGCTCCGAAGCCGGCAGGTTTCATTCCGCTCGAGGGCGAACCGACCTCGGTCGTGATCCTTGGCGATAAGGCCTTCGTCGTGGTCGTCACCTCCGGCGACAATTTCAAGGAGCCCGCCGGGCATCTTGCCACGGTCGATCTCAAGGCGCGGCAGGTCGTTGCCAAATGCGAGCTCGGCGGCCAGCCGGATTCGATTACGCTGACCAAGGACAAGGGCAAGCTCGCCATCGTAATCGAGAACGAGCGCGACGAGAAGCTGAACAAGGGTGCGCTGCCGCAGCTGCCCGCCGGCAACCTGACCCTGGTCGGCATCAAGGATGGCGGCGCCGATTGCGCCTCGCGCCAGGTGATCGACCTGACGGGCATCGCCGCCATCGAGCCGACCGACCCCGAACCGGAATTCGTTGACGTCAACCAGGACGGCCTCGCCGTGGTGACGTTGCAGGAGAACAACCACCTCGCCACCATCGATACCAAGACCGGCAAGATCGTCACCCATTTCTCCGCCGGCACCGTCGATCTGAAGAACATCGACAAGACCCGCGACGGCGAAATCAAGCCGGTCGAGGAACTCAAGGGCGTCGCCCGCGAGCCGGACGCGGTGCGCTGGATCGACACCGAGCGCTTCGTCACCGCCAATGAAGGCGATTGGAAGGGTGGCTCGCGCGGCTTCACCATCTTCCGCAAGGACGGCACGATCGAGTTCGATTCGGCTGCGATGGTCGACCATATCGCCATGCGTCACGGCCATTATCCGGAAAAGCGCTCGGCCGCCAAGGGCAGCGAACCGGAAGGGATCGAGGTCGGCACCTACGGCAATGACAAGCTGATCTTCGTCGGCCTGGAGCGCGCCTCGCTCGTATTGGTCTTCAAGGACGAGGGCGCCGGGAAAGCACCGCGTTACCTCCAGGCCCTGCCGGGTGGCATCGGTCCGGAAGGCCTGCTTGCCATCCCGCAGCGCAATCTCCTTGTGTCGGCCTCCGAGACCGATGTCGGCGAGAAGGGTGGCGCCCGTTCCGCAGTGACCATCTATGAGCGCAACGAAGGCCCCGCCGCCTATCCGACGATCGTCTCGCAGGATCATGAGGGTCTGCCGATCGGCTGGGGCGCGCTGTCCGGACTTGCCGCCCATGGCAGCACAGCTGGCCGCCTCTTTGCCGTGACCGACAGCGCCTATACGCCGTCCCGCATCCTCGAGATCGACGCCACGCAGAAGCCGGCCAGGATCGTCGCCGGCCTGACGGTGACCAAGGGTGGCAAGCCCGCCTCCTATGACTTGGAAGGGATCGCGACCCGCGCCAATGGCGGCTTCTGGCTGGCTTCGGAGGGCAATCCCGAGATCAAGGACAAGCCGACTCGCAATATCCTGCTGCGGGCGACCGCAAAGGGTGAGATCGAGGAGGAGATCCACCTTCCCGAAGAGCTCGACAAGCATGCCGTGCGCTTCGGCTTCGAGGGCGTGACGGTGACCGGCGAGGGCGCGGACGAGACCGTCTGGCTTGCCGTGCAGCGCGAATGGAAGGACGATCCCAAGGGCAAGACCAAGATCCTGTCCTACAAGCCGGCCAGCAAGCAGTGGGGCGTGCTGCATTACCCGCTGACGGCTCCGGCCGCCGGTGCCTGGATGGGCCTCTCCGAGTTGACCTATCTCGGCAACGAGACCTTTGCCGTGATCGAGCGCGACAATCTCTTCGGCGCCAAGGCGGTGAAGACGCTGGCCACCTTCTCGGTCAAGGGTCTGACGCCGGCCGCAATCGGCGCCGCCGCCATCCCGACCGTCGAGAAGAAGCCGCTGCGCGATCTCACGCCGGATCTGATGAAGGCTGGCGGCTATGGGCTCGACAAGGTTGAGGGCATGGCTGTCGACAAGGCTGGCAATCTCTTCGTTGTCACCGACAATGACGGTGTCGACGATTCCTCCGGCGAGACCCAGTTCTTCGCCTTCGGCAAGATCTCGCGGTAAGGCACGCGCAATCGCCCGGCAGCGGGCCTCAGGCACCGCCCCGAAAAACGGATTGCGGTTTTCGGGAAAGACGACGCAAACACAGATGGCTGGATCGTCGGACCGGAAGGTCCGGTCTGACGATTTGACGTTGCCGGGTTTCTAGCGAACCGGATCCAGGAACGGCGTGTCCGGCTCGCTGACATAGAAGATCACCACTTTCAGCATCTCGTTGCCGCGGTTGTAGCCGGTCATCTTGACGTTCGGCGGTTCGAGCAGCGATTCGCCGGCCTTCACTGTCACGGCCGTGCGCCCCTGCATTTCCAGGGTGAAGGCGCCTTCGATGACATGGACCGTCACCGGGAAACGGTGCGTATGGAACGGTGTCCTGTCTCCCGGCTTGATCATGGCGGTCATCACCCTGATTTCCTGCTGGGGACCGGTCGGCATTCCCGGAACCACTGTCTTGAGCACGAGTTCAGGGCGCGCCAGCCGTTCGGTTTGGGCGGCGGCCGGCAGTGAGGCGAGGGCGCAGGCGGCGAGCGGCAGGCAACGCATGATCTCCTCCTCTGATCGCGACAATCCTGCTGCCATCATAGCCGCCTGCGCCGCCGCAGGCCCGGCCCATCTTGCCTGCAAAGAAAAACCCCGGATGCTTGCGCATCCGGGGCAGGTGCCTGGCCGTATCGCGTGACCAGGTGGGAGGAACGATTGAGATCACCAGCCAGCGAGCACGTTGCCCTTGAAGCGCTCGGTGACGAAGGCCTTGATCTCGGGTGAGTGATAGGCTTCGACCAGGGTCTTGACCCAGGGCTTGTCCTTGTCAGCCTCGCGCACGGCGATGACGTTGACATAGGGGCCCTTCGGGTCTTCGCGCAGGATGGCCGAGGTCGGCTCGATCTTGGCGTCGACGGCGTAGTTCGTGTTGATCGAGGCGGCCCCGACATCGGCGAGCGAGCGCGGCGCCTGCGCCGCATCGATTTCGATGATCTTCAGCTTCTTCGGATTGGCGGTGATGTCGGCGACGCTCGGCTTCACGCCGACGCCGTCCTTCAGCTTGATCACGCCCTTGTCCTGCAGCAGCAGCAACGAGCGGCCGCCATTGGTCGGGTCGTTCTGGATGGCGACGGTCGCACCATCGGGAATCTCGGCCCAGCTCTTGTACTTCGACGAATAGATCCCGAGCGGGAAGTTCACGGTCAGGCCGACGCTGACCAGCTTGTAGCCGCGGTCCTTCACCTGGTTGTCGAGATAGGGCTGGTGCTGGAAGGAGTTGGCCTCCAGCTCGCCTGCATCCAGAGCCTGGTTCGGTACGACATAGTCGGAGAACTCGACGATCTTGATGTCGAGGCCCTTCTTGGCGGCGATCGGCTTCACCTTCTCGAGGATCTCGGCATGCGGGCCGGGCGAGACGCCGATGCGCAGCGTCTGGTTCTGCTGGGCCAGGGCCGGCACCGAGAGGAGAAGGGCGAGGCCGGAGGCGGCAAGCGCGGCGCGGCGGGTCAGATTGATCGACATGATGTTTCCTTGCGGCTGTTTGAACGGTTGAGGACGGATTGGCTCAGACGTGGCGCAGGCGCTTGTTGAGGCGCCGGGCAAGCCGGTCGCCGATGCTCTGCACGGTCTGGACGAGGACGATCAGCACGGCGACGACGACGGCCATCACGTCCGGCATGAAGCGCTGGTAGCCGTAGCGGATGCCGAGATCGCCGAGGCCGCCGCCACCGACGGCGCCGACCATGGCCGAGAAGCCGATCAGGCTGACGATGGCCAGCGTCAGTCCGAGTGTGATCGCCGGCAGTGCTTCGGGCACCAGGACCTTGCGCACGATCTGCAGCGGGCTCGCCCCCATGGCGCGCGCGGCCTCGACCAGGCCCTGATCGACTTCGCGGATGGCGCCTTCGATCAGTCGCGCGATGAAGGGGGCGGCGGCGACGGTGAGCGGGACCATGGCAGCATTGGTGCCGATCGAGGTGCCGGCGAGCAGCCGGGTGAAAGGGATGATCGCGACAACGAGGATGATGAAGGGCGTCGAGCGCGTGGCGTTGACGAGCACGCCGAGCACGGCGTTGACGGCGGGCGCGGCGAAGAGCTCACCACGTTTGCTGGTCGCCAGGAAGACGCCGAGGGGCAGGCCGATCAGCGTACCGATCCCGGCTGCGACCGCAACCATGAGCAGCGTGTCGGCGGTCGCCTGGGCGATGAGGCGGATGAGTTCAGGAGACATGGCCGATAACCTCCGCCTTGAGTTCGAGGCTCTTCAGGGCGCCGAGCACGGCAGCGAGTTCCGGCTCATGGGCCGTGACCGAGACGAGCAGGCTGCCAAAGGGCTGGCCCGCAATGGCATCGATCCGTCCGGCGAGGATGTTGACATCGACGCCGACGATCGAGCTCAGCCGGCTGATCACCGGGGCCGTCGCATTCTCGCCGATGAAGGTGATGCGCAGCAGGGCGCTGTCGCCTGGACGTGCCTCCGGCCTGACCCGGCCGGCGAGATGGGCGGGAAGTTCGACACCGGTCACCGTCTCGACGAAGCGCGCGGTGGTCGGGTGCTTGGGCTGGGTGAAGACGGTAAAGGTCTCGCCTTCCTCGACGATCCGCCCGCCCTCGATCACTGCAACGCGGTCGCAGATCTCCTTGATCACCGGAATTTCGTGGGTGATCAGCAGGATGGTGATGCCGAGCTCGCGGTTGACCCGCTTCAGCAGGCCGAGGATCGACTGTGTGGTCTCGGGGTCCAGCGCCGAGGTCGCCTCGTCGCAGAGCAGCACCTTCGGCTCGGTCGAAAGCGCGCGGGCGATACCGACGCGCTGCTTCTGGCCGCCGGAGAGTTCGGCCGGATAGCGTTCGCGCTTGTCGGACAGGCCGACGAGATCGAGCAGCCGCGTGACCTGGCGTTCGATCTCGGCCCTGGGCGCGCCTGCAATTTCAAGCGGCAGCGCGACATTGTCGAAGACGGTGCGCGACGAGAGCAGGTTGAAGTGCTGGAAGATCATGCCGATCGTCCGGCGCCGCGCCCGCCAACCGGCTTCGGTCAGCCCTGTGACATCCTCGTCCTCGATCAGGATGCGGCCGGAACTCGCCCGCTCCAGACCGTTGACCAGCCGGATCAGCGTGGACTTGCCGGCGCCGGAGCGGCCGATCACCCCGAGAATTGCGCCGCGCGGCACGGTGAGATCGATACCCGAGAGCGCAGTCACGGCGCCTTGCCCGGAGCGGCCGGAGAAGATTTTGCCGACATTCTCGAACCGGATCGCCGGCTCGGGACTGAAAACGGGGTTGGCACCGACGCTGAAGGCGTCGGGCTTCACGAGAGCGTTCATCATAACCTCAGAGGAGCGTGTGGCAGGACCAGTGCGAGATGCCGAGCTGTTCCAGCGTCACGTCGTGGATGGAGCGGCGTGTGTTCTCGTCTTCGTCCACTCGCTCCTGGGTCGAAGATGGTGCGAGCGCGGTGGAAAGGGCCCGGTCGAGCCAGTCCCGCAGCAATGCGCTCAGGGTCGTGATCAGCGGCATCGGCCTGCCCCCGCTATGACGCCAGCCGCAGCGCGGGACGGCGCTGGGAGGCGGCGAGTTGCCGGGCCGCGATCTCGGCAGCGCTTGGCGTTGCGAAACGGAGGCCCTCGAGTGCGCGAAAGGCGGACGAGGCGGAAATGAAGGTGAAGAAGCGTTCGTCGTTGCGGCGATTGACGAGACCGGCCTGGGTCTCGCCGATTTCGATGATGAATGCTTGCTGGGTCTGCGACTGGGTCATGGCTTACCTCCGCCGCATGGGCGGCGTTCGATTGGGCGGATCGGATTGGGAGAGGCCCCGGCGTCAGCCCGGGCGGTCTTTCAATGCAGGATCAGCATCGACAACAGCAGGCAGCCATCAGCATCGTGGCAGCGGACCGGCGCAAGGTCGAAACGGTCATGTTCATCTCCTCGTCACTGGAGCCCACGACCCGGTCGTGGCGCTTTAGCGTTTGGTGACGCGGCGCAAGCTGCTCGCTCAAATCTCCGCGGCCGCCGAACCATGTCCAGCGACAGTGCCAATTTGGGTGAAAGTGTCCTCTTTGTCAACCCGATCGTTCTTTTAAAGAAACGAATGAAAGGGAATGAATCTTTCGCGCGCCGTTGCCGAGGGGGCAGAAATCTCTCCTCGACCATCCCGCGGACCTCCCCCTGCGACAGAGCGCGGCTTGACGGAGAGCAGGTGACGAGGCCAAGTCGCGCCATGTCGGCCCTTGGTCCCCCGCTTGAGACGTTGCGCCGCTCCGTCCTCGGAGCCTGGCTTGCGGCCGTCTATGCGCTGGCCGTTCTGGCGGCAGGCCTGGCGCCGGCGTCAGCCTTTGCGGCTCATCCAGCGCTCGCAGGTGCGGTTCTGTGTTCCGGGCAGTCCGTCTCGGACACGTCCGAGGTTCCGGAGCCGGCGAATGGCGTCCAGCATTGCATTGGCTGCCCGATCAATCCTGCCCTTGCGATCCCTCCTGTACCGCCTCAGCCGGTGGGCGCGCGCCTTGCGGCCCCGCTGGAGCGCTCCGTTCCCATTCGGACGGATGCCATCCATGGCGCGGTCCTCGGGCTGCCGCAATCGCGAGCGCCGCCGATCGCATCCTGAACACGGTTTCGTCTCTCCCTCTCGTCTCGCGGCCAGCCGGACAGGCCGCCGCAAGCCGGGATTTCCGGCCATTCGCGAATGGCCGCGACCTCTTTCAGGACCATGCTGATGAACAAGCCCGTTCACTACCTCGCCGCGATCGCGCTCACACTCGCGAGCGCCGCCGCCTTCGCCCATGACTACAAGGCTGGCCCGCTGAAGATCGGCCATCCCTGGTCGCGCGCCACGCCGGCCGGCGCCAAGGTCGGCGGCGGCTACCTTTCGATCGAGAATACCGGTTCGACGCCCGACCGGCTGATTGCGGTCTCTGCGCCCTTCGCCGGTCGCGGCGAGATCCATGAAATGGCGGTCACCAATGGCGTGATGACCATGCGCGAGCTTGAAAAAGGTATCGAAATCCCGGCCGGCGCCAAGGTCGAGCTGAAGCCCGGCGGTTTCCACATCATGTTCCAGGAGCTGAAGCAGCCGTTGAAGCAGGATGAGCGCGTCAAGGGCACGCTGACCTTCGAGAAGGCTGGTGTGGTGGAGGTCGAGTTCAAGGTCGAGGGGATCGGCGCCAAGGGCGCAGCCGCCGAGCACACGCACTGAGCGCTTGAAGACAAGGCGATGGCCCCCTCTCGTTGAGAGGGGGCCATCGCGATTCCGGCCTTCAGAACCTGGCGCGCGGGTCGTGCTTTGCCAGCCGCGTCAGCAGATAGTCCACTTCCGCCTTGGCCGCGGCCGTCAGACCGGCGCCCGGCTTGCGCTGGGCGTCGCTGGCCAGGATGCCGCGCTTCATCATCGTATATTTGCKGACGGCAAGGCCGACACCCTGCTGCTGCTCGTAGCGCAGCAGGGGGAGGTGCGCGTCGAAGATGTCATGAGCCGCGTCGCGCTTGCCTTCGCTGGAAAGGCGGACGACGTCGATCAGCAATTCCGGGAAGGCATAGCCGGTATTGGCGCCGTCAGCCCCACGCTCCATCTCGAAATCGAGGAAGAGCCCGCCATTGCCTGTGAGGATCGCGATCTTGCGCAGGCTGCCTTCCGCCTGGAACTTGCGCAGCGTCGAGATCTTCTCGAGTCCCGGCCAGTCCTCGTGCTTCAGCATTACGCAGGACGGGTTGTCCTGGACGATGCGGCGGATCACGGCCGGCGTCATCACCACCGAGAGCGTCAGCGGGTAGTCCTGGATGACGAAGGGAATGTCGCTGCCGATCGCCTCGACGGCCTGGGCGTAATAGCCGACGATCTGGTCGTCGGTGCGCAGGCTCGGCGGCGGGGCGATCATTACGCCGCCGGCGCCGAGATCCATCACCTGCCGCGCCAGCGAGCGCATAGCCGCAAAGCCCGGCGCCGAAACGCCGACGATGATCGGCTTGCCACCCATCTTCGCGACGGCGCGCTTGACGAGCCCGACGGACTCTTCCGGTTCGAGCTTCGGCGCCTCGCCCATGATGCCGAGCACGGTGATGCCGTCAGAACCGATGCCGGCGTAGAAATCGAAGAGCCGGTCGGTGCTCGTCCAGTCGATGGCGCCATCGGGCGTGAAGGGGGTCGGCGCAATGGGATAGACGCCGCGGGCGTCAGGGGTCAGCTGCATGGTCAGGTTCCTCGAAGTCTCTTCAGGCGATCCGGGTGCGGACGGTGCCGACGCCGTCGATGGCGCCTTCCAGCACGTCGCCCTCGACGACGGCGGCGACACCTTCCGGCGTGCCGGTGAAGATCAGGTCGCCGGGAGCCAGCGCGACGAGGCCGGAAAGATAGGCGATCGTCTCCGGCACGCTCCAGATCAGCTTGGCGAGATCGGAGGTCTGGCGCACGCGGCCATTGACCGTGAGCTCGATCTTGCCGGCCGCGGGATGGCCGCTATGGCTCGCGGGCACGATCTCCCCGATCGGGGCCGACTGGTCGAAGCCCTTGCCCATGTCCCAGGGGCGGCCGGTCTTCTTGGCTTCGCCCTGCAGGTCGCGGCGGRTCATATCGAGCCCGGCCGCATAGCCATAGACATGCGAGAGCGCCTCGGAGACCGGGATGTCGCGYCCGCCGGTGCCAATCGCGACGACCAGCTCCATCTCGTGGTGCAGGTCCTTGGTCTTGCTGGGATAGGGCATGTCGGTGCCGTTGATCACCACTGCGTCCGCGGGCTTGGTGAAGAAGAACGGCTCCTCGCGGTCGGGATCGCCCCCCATTTCGCGGGTATGTTCGGCATAGTTGCGTCCGACGCAGAAGATGCGGCGCACGGGGAAGAGCCCGCCACCCGCTACCGGAACCGCGTTGATGGCGGGCGGTTCGATCACATAATTCGTCATGACGCAGCGCTCCCTCGATGTCGTGCCGTTCATGGGCGAGCGACGGGCGCGAAGCAAGGGGCCGGGCGCTCGTGGCGGGGCTGCGCGCCCGGCATTGCCACGTGACGGTTCAGGTGGATGCGGGAGCTTCTGGCGGCGTCGGCAGCAGCCGCTCGAGCACCGCGCGCAGTGCGCGCGCGGCGGCCTCGACATCGTCCTGCACGAACAGCGCGCCGATCACGGCAATGCCGTCAGCCCCTGCCTCGATKACCGAGGCCGCATTCATTGCCGTGATGCCGGCGATGGCTCCGACCGGGAGCGGCCCCAATGCGGCAGCAGCCTTGCGCCGCAGGGCCGTGAAGCCGTCGAGACCGAGCGAGGAGCCGGCATTGTCCTTGTGCGAGGTCTGGAAGACACCGCCGATGCAGGCATAGTCGATCTTCGCCGAGGCCAATGCGGAGAGTTCATCCTCATGCTTCAGCGTCGCGCCGATGATGGCGCGGGGCCCGAGCAGGCGGCGGGCATCGTTCGGCTTCATGTCGTCGGCGCCGAGATGGACGCCGTCGGCACCGGAAGCGAGCGCGACATCGACGCGATCGTTGATCAGCAGCGGCACCCTTGTGCCGTGCAGGGCCGAGCGGATGGCCCGGGCCTCGCGCACCATCTCGCGCGTCGTCTCGGTCTTGGCGCGCAGCTGGATCAGGGTGGCGCCGCCATCGACCGCGGCACGCGCCAGGTCGGCCAGCGAGCGCCCGGCCGCGATCTGCGGATCGACAATGCCGTAAAGGCGGATATCAACGCTCACCCGTGCTCTCCCATCCGTTCGCGCAGCGTGGCCTCGTCCATCCCTGCCAGCGCGTCGATCAGGTGCACGGCGAAGCTGCCGGGCCCTTGCGATGTCTCTGCCGCAATCTCGCCGGCGACGCCATAGGCGGTCAGCGCGGCGGCGGCCGCGACTGCCGGATCGCCCTCGACCGCGCAGCATGCCGCGATCAGGGCGCCCGCTGCGCAGCCGACCCCGGTGACCCTCGTCATCAGCGGATGGCCATGGGAGACGGACAGCATGCCGCCTGCGCGCATGATCCGGTCGACCTTGCCGGTGGTGACGAGCGTGAGGTTGCGCTCGCGCGCCGTCTTGAGATCGGCAGCAAGCGCGGCCATCTCGGTCGCGTTGCCGCGCACGACGATGTTCGGCAGGCGCAAGACCTCGCGCGCCACGCGCTGGCGCAGCGGCGAGAGTTCGACGAAGACCGGATCGAAGACCAGCGGTTTCTGTCGGTCGCGCGCGACCTCCAGCAGCTTCGGGATGGCGAGTTCGCTCTCGGCATTGATCGTGCCGATGTTGATCAGGATCGCGCCGGCGCCCTCGGCCATTGCCGCGATCTCGTCGACATGGATCGCCATGGACGGGATCGCGCCGAAGGCGAGCAGCATGTTCGCCGTAATGTTCTGCGCCACCGTATTGGTGAGGCATTGCACCCGCGGGCGGCTCGCTGCCACCCGCGCCAGCACGCCTGCAACGACCGTCGCGTCGAGGCGGGCCGCGGTCATCGTCGCGCTCATTCCGCCGCCGGCAAGTAGAGATTGCCGCCCTTGGCGAGGAATTCCTGCGATTTCTCCGCCATGCCCTCGAGCGCCGCGCGTTCGTTCTCGCCCATCGCCAGCACTTCGGCGCGCAGATCCTGCGTGATCTTCATCGAGCAGAATTTCGGCCCGCACATCGAACAGAAATGCGCGACCTTGTGGGCATCCTTCGGCAGGGTCTCGTCATGGAAGGAACGTGCCGTATCGGGGTCGAGCGCCAGGTTGAACTGGTCCTCCCAGCGGAAGTCGAAGCGGGCGCGCGAGACCGCGTCGTCGCGGATCTTGGCCGCTGGATGGCCCTTGGCGAGATCGGCGGCATGGGCCGCGATCCGATAGGTGATGACGCCGGTCTTGACGTCGTCGCGGTTGGGAAGGCCGAGATGCTCCTTGGGCGTGACATAGCAGAGCATGGCGCAGCCGAACCAGCCGATCATCGCCGCGCCGATGCCCGAGGTGATGTGGTCGTAACCCGGCGCGATGTCGGTGGTCAGCGGTCCCAGCGTGTAGAACGGCGCCTCGCCGCATTCGCGCAGCTGCTTGTCCATGTTCTCCTTGATCTTGTGCATCGGCACGTGGCCCGGGCCCTCGATCATCACCTGGCAGCCCTTGTCCCAGGCGACCTTGGTGAGCTCGCCCAGCGTCTCCAGCTCGGCAAACTGGGCGCGGTCATTGGCGTCGGCGATCGAGCCCGGACGCAGGCCGTCGCCGAGCGAGAAGGAGACGTCATATTTGCGCATGATCTCGCAAATCTCGTCGAAGCGCTCGTAGAGGAAGCTCTCCTTGTGGTGCGCGAGGCACCAGCGCGCCATGATCGAGCCGCCGCGCGAGACGATGCCCGTGACGCGGCTCGCAGTGAGCGGGACATAGGGCAGGCGCACGCCGGCATGGATGGTGAAATAGTCGACGCCCTGCTCGGCCTGCTCGATCAGCGTGTCCTTGAAGACCTCCCAGTCGAGCTTGATCGGGTCGCCGCCGACCTTCTCAAGCGCCTGGTAGATCGGCACCGTGCCGATCGGAACCGGCGAGTTGCGCAGGATCCAGGAGCGGATGTTGTGGATGTTGCGGCCGGTCGACAGGTCCATCACCGTGTCGGCGCCCCAGCGGATCGCCCAGACCAGCTTCTCGACCTCCTCGGCAGCGCCGGACGTCACGGCCGAATTGCCGATATTGGCGTTGATCTTGACCAGGAAATTGCGGCCGATCGCCATCGGCTCCAGTTCGGGGTGGTTGATATTGGCCGGGATGATGGCGCGGCCGCGGGCGATTTCCTCGCGCACGAATTCAGGGGTGACGAATTCCGGAACCGAGGCGCCAAAGCTCTCGCCATCGGCATGGCGCTCGCGTGCGCCTTCGAGCATCGCGGCGCGGCCGAGATTCTCGCGATGCGCGACATAGATCATCTCGGGCGTGATGATGCCGGCCTTGGCGAACTCGTACTGGGTCGCCATCTGGCCGGGCTTCGCCTCGAGGATCGGGCGTGGGGCCGGGCAGGCGGGAACGAGCTGTTCAGGCGAGATATGGCCGTTATCGGCGGCAGTGACGGCGCGGCCGGGCACGGTCGTGAAGCCGGAGGCATCGAGCCAGGYGCGGCGCGGCTGCGGCAGGCCGGCATTCAGGTCGATCGTGACATCGCTCTCGGTGAACGGACCGGACGGGTCGTAGATCCGGACCGGCGGCTCGGAATCGGTGGTGAGCTGAACTTCGCGGAAGGGCACCCGCATCTCGGGATGGTCCGGCGGCGCGACATAGATCTTGCGCGAGCCGATGATCGGTCCGGTCGTCACGCTTTGAGGGGCAGCCTTGACGGTATTCTTCTGGGGCTTGGTGTGGGCGTTCATGGGATCTCCTCCTTGGTCCAAGGTTCAGGAGATCCGGGTTTAGAAGCGGTCCAGTTGCTGTCTGCGGGTACACGTGTGGCGCACGCCGCGTTCCAGTCCCTCCGCCGGTATGACCCGGATCAGGTTCGACGGGTTCGGCTTTGGACGCCATCTCAGCTCTTGCGAGCACCCCTCGGAACGAAGCGGAGGTTAGGGCCGGCGGCTCTTGAACGCAACCGGCAAGGGGCGGGATGCGGCCCTGCCATGCGGCGCCGGAATGCCGGGCTCAGGCGAGAATGTCGACGTTCTGGCCCTGGCCAGCGGCAAGAGTAGCCTTCTGGGACTCGGCACTCTGCTGCAGCATATCCACGAGCGCCTGGTCGGACGTCGCCTGCTGCTTCACCATCGCTGTCTGCAAGGTCTGGCGGGTCGAGGCTGCCTGGCTTGCGGCAAAGCCCTGCGCGATCGCGACGGTTGTCTCACTCATCTCAACTCTCCTTACGACAGGTCTTAAGCCGGAGAGCTTGCTGATTCCTGAATCCCCTGATCCGGGGAGACCGGCGCGACGGTCGCCCGCCGCGCCGGTTCTATTGGTTCACTGCGGCTGATTCTGCCCGGCCAGCAGCGGGGTGATGCGTCGGAGCGTGACGCGGCGGTTCTCGCGGGCGGCCTCCTGCGTCTGCACCTTGAGATACTGCTCGCCATAGCCCTGCGTCGTCAGGTTCTCCGGCGGCACCTGGAAATCGCGCGTCAGGATCTCGGCGACCGATTGGGCCCGGCGATCCGAGAGCGAGAGGTTGTCGACATCCGAGCCGACGGCGTCGGTATGGCCCTCGACCAGGAAAACCTCGTTCGGCGCGCGCTGCAGTGCCTGGCTGATCGAGGCGGCAATCACCGAGAGCCGCTGCGCCTGGTTGGGGGTGACCTCCCAGGACCCGGTCTCGAAGGTTACCGTGTCGATATCGACGCTGCGCATGCGGGCGCGCAGGTCCGGCGAGTAGCGGACCTCGTCGAGCGTGTAGCGGCGCGGGATCGCGGCGATCGGCGGGGCGGTGATCGTCTCATAGATCAGGCGCTGGTCGGCCTGCTCGGCGTCGACGATATAGCGCTCGCGCGGGATCGGCAGCGGCGGCGGCGGCAGCACGACGACCTCGTCCGAGAAGCGCATATCCGGCCGATCGCGGCGGGTGTTGTCGATCATCACGATCTCATCGCCATCGCGCATGCGCCGGGTCCGGCGGATCAGGCGGCCATCCTCGTCGGTCACGGTGATGATGCGGCTGCCGTCCGGCCGTTCGAACACGGTGACGTTCTCGTCTCCGCGCCGTTCGGTCCGTCCCTGCCAGCCGAGGTCGCGGAAGCGCTCGGTCTCGTCGCGGCGGATGATGGCACGGTCGTCGTCGCGGATGATCGTGCGACCGGGCTCGCGAATGATCGTGACGTCGCCCTCGCGGCGCTCCTCGCGGCGCCCGCGGACATCGTCGAGGCGCGTCGCGCCCTGCGTCGCCATGATGCCGCCGAGTACGCCTACGCCAAGGCCGATCGCAGCCGCGCCACCGAGGCCGATGCCACCGCGACGGCCCTGCCGGTCAGGCGGGGGCAGTTGCCCGGGTCCAGCGGCTGGAGGCTGGCCGGCCGGAGGCGGAGCGAGCGTCTGGCCCGGCTGCGGCGGTGCAACGGGCGGCGGGACTGCGCCGGGCGCGCGACCGCCGGGGGGCGGGGCGAGCGGGGCTGCTGCCGGCGGCTGAGCGGGTAGCGGCGCCGGAACCTGACCGGGTGTTGCAGAAGGCGGTTGGCCGGCTGGCGGCGCGCCGGGCGCACGACCACCCGGAGGCGGCACCAGCGGCTGGGTCACGGGCGGCTGAGCTTGCGGRGCMGTTCCTGGCACCGGYGCTGGYGTCGGGCGAGCCGCCGGGGGTTGGGTCGGAGCCGTCGCTGGCGCCTGGCCGGGAGCGGTCACAGGCGGTTGGC